>JBLHJZ010000184.1:0-8198 GCA_047619515.1 Saprospiraceae bacterium
TGTACCCCTAGCAGCGGAAATAAAAAATGGAGTTCGGAAAAAATACACAAACGACCAGGAATATTTTTTCTATATAGGTTCGATCCACCCTCGGAAAAATATCAGGAGATTAATACTCGCTTTTGATTATTTCAAAAAAGAATCAAAAAGCCCGATGAAATTATTGCTGGGCGGGCGATTTGCCTGGCAGGCAGGTGATACCCAGATAGCATTTGATAATGCAAAATACAAATCAGATATTTTATTGCTCGGTTATTTGGAAGAGGAAGAACTCTCCCAAATTTTAGCTGCCGCAAAAGCACTGGTCTATGTTTCTCTATTTGAAGGTTTTGGCTTGCCCATATTGGAAGCCATGCATTGTGATACACCAGTGATCACTTCCAATGTAAGCTCCATGCCTGAAGTGGCTGGAGATGCAGCTTTGTTGATCGACCCGAATTCCATCGATGCGATCGCAAAAGCTATGGAGCGAATTCAGGACAAAGAACTTGCCCAAAGCTTAATAGAAGCAGGTAAAAAACAAAGAGAAAAATTTAACTGGGATAGATCTGCAAAAATCGTTTACCAAAGCTTAGTAAAAGCAACTCATCCCTAATTTCACATTCCTAATTCCTAATTAAAAAGGTTACAAAAAATCTTGAATCTTGGATATTTTCCGTAAAATTACTAATTCCCCACCTCCTTCCTTCCTTTCCGCCAAACCACCAGTGTGCCAATAATACCGACCAGCATCAAGCCTAGCGCAATCATTTCCGCTTGCGTAAAATTAAAAAACCAATCGTACTTATCATTCACCCTGATTTTTTCAATCAAAAATCGCTCAATACCATTAAGAAATATGTAGATAAAGAAGATCATTCCGACAATCTTGATCCGCTTGCTCAAAGCCATGAGTAAAAGGAAAATAATCAGCGCCATGATAAACTCATATAAAGGAGTTGGATAAACAGCTTCTGCCAATACATTACAATAATTCCATTGGCAGCCTTCGATTACAGAGTTCGCAGACTCGTTGATTACATTATTAGGATAATCATAAGACCATAAAAACTGAGGAATCCATCCTGGTTTGGCGGCTGTATTTACAATTCCCCAATCACCGTCACCGGAGAAGTGGCAACCCAAACGCCCTACGCCATAAGAGATCATTAAGGCCGGAGCCACCGCATCGAAAACAGGTAAAGGGCGGATTTTTAAATATCTTAAATAAGCATATCCCCCAATAAAACCGAGAATCAAGCCACCATAAATGGCCATTCCGCTTCCGGAGAAAAACTGGGATAACCAATAAGATAAACTGATCTTTCCAGAAAAGACCATATCCAAGTCCTCGATCATCGCAAATAGTTTGGCACCGATAATACCGGAAAGTACCGATACTACTGTGATATCGCCGATTCTTTCATGAGGCTTGAGAGAAATGGTTTCTTCTCTTGGTTTGGGGAGTTTAGCCTTTTGTTTCTCCTGGTATTTGATCCATGTAAATACAGCGGCCAATCCAAGCCCTCCAATCCAGCTCAGTGTTTCTCCTATACCTTTCAATGAAAATATAACAGCAGCAGGATCTGCTTGAAAATCAGGAAAATTACTAACAATGTAAAAGAACTTAAAACCAATAAAAAATCCTAGCAAACCATTTAAGAATAAGCTTAATGGGCTGGCGGGTTTTCCGATAATAATTGTTGATACTATGGGTTGGAATAGCCCTTCTTTGTCCTTTCGTTCTAATTCTTTGGCGAAGAAAAAAGCAGCGACAAGGATGGAAATTACCAAAAACAAGCCGAATGTTTTTACAATAGAAAAAGCATTATCGGGTTGGCTGCCAAAGATGTCGTGTAATATATATGATAAATCTGGATACATGTTTATTTATTTGTGTGCACAAAAATAGACAGAATAGGCAAAACCATTGCCTTTTAGGTCTTTTTATTTTAATGAAGATCAGCGTTCCTGATTTGAAAAGAAAAGAGGACGGGACATATTTACGATTTTTAGCTTTTAGCCCTTGGCTCTTCGCTTCCCTCATATGCGTTTTAGGACGCGATAAAGGGGAGCCAACAGCTAAAAGCTAGAATCAAATTTCCAGCAATAGGTGAAGCACTCAAAAGGAAATATTAACATTTCGTTAAACTTTTATTTTTTTAGAAGTCCAAGCAACCATTCGTTGGGTTTTGCTACCATCATGCTATAAACGTATAAGAACAATCCTTTATGGCCGGAATTTGAGACATAGCACTATTGGTATTTACCATATTGTGCCCTTAGCAGGGCAAAGAATCCCTTTAGGGGTTTGATATCGGCAACCAAAGACTAAAAAACTGCGATGAGTGCCTTTAGGTACTCAATATAAATCGCAACTTAAATTAATTATGTGATTTCAAAAGCCTATATTTTTTAACCTTTTTGCCGAGAAGCAGGCACTTAAAACTTAAATTATGGATAGAAGAGCTACTCTTTCAACCTTGCTTGGTAAGTCCAAAAAACCCCTAAAGTCAACTAAAGCCGCAATAGTGGTTACCGGACTCGATCCATATACCGGCACCTGGGATTATGAACTAGCCGCACATCTTTTGCGCCGGACGATGTATGGGCCTACAAACGCACAAATTAAAAATGCGGTACAGGCTGGTATGACCGACACGGTAACACAGCTGATGAGCCCGGGCCCCTTACCCTCTCCTCCGGTTAATTATTACTTTGAAGATGACCCAAATGTTCCGGTCGGATCTACCTGGATTGATCAACCCTATATCCCTGGAAATAATATGATCACTGTAAGTAGGAACAGATCGCTGGCAGCCTGGACCGCTATCCAAATGTATGAAGAAGGCGTTTCCATCCGGGAAAAAATGACCTTGTTCTGGCATAATCATTTTGTAACTGCCGATGTTAACGATGCAAAATTTAAATACAATTATATTAATCGCCTGCGTACCAATGCGCTTGGAAACTTTCGGGATTTCGTTAAACAAATGACGATTGACCCATCTATACTCCGTTATCTCAACGGGAACCAAAACACTAAAACAGCACCGAATGAAAATTATGCGCGGGAGTTACTGGAACTCTTTACGATAGGAAAAGGACCTATTGCCGGACCAGGAGATTATACTAACTATACGGAAGATGATGTAGTCGCGATGGCAAAAGTACTGACAGGTTGGAGAGATAGAGGGTTTAATGATGTACTTGGAAATCCGATTGCTTCTTATTATACGCAAAATAGGCATGATACGACCGACAAACAATTGTCTGCCCGGTTTGATAATATAATAATCTCCAATGCCAATGAAAACGAATACATAAACCTGATTGATGTTATTTTTCAAAAAGAGGAAGTGGCCTATTTTATTTGTAGAAAACTCTATCGATGGTTTGTTTTCTATGATATCAATCAAGAGGTGGAAACAAACATCATCGATCCAATGGCACAATTACTGATCGCCAATGATTATGAAATAGCTCCGGTGATTGAGGCTTTGATGAGTAGCGAACACTTTTATGAGGAAACCAACAGAGGCTGTATGATTAAAAATCCATGGGATTTTACAGTTGGAGTGATTAAGGAGATGCAGATACAAATCCCCCCCACTTTGGCACCTTATTATAATACCTTCAGGCTTCTTTTTGAGATACCAGCGGTGCTACAAATGGGATATTATCAGGCACCAAGTGTAGCCGGCTGGACTGCCTACTATCAGGCGCCATCTTATTATCAACTTTGGGCTAATGCCGTCACCCTTCCATATAGAAGTCAGGTCACTGCGAGTTTAGCGACAATAGGAATTCAGGTAGCGGGGGATGATAATGCGGAAATAGACTTCCTTGGTATTTTAAATGCATTTGAAAACCCTTTCGAAATCAACTCGGTGATTGATGAATTTATCCAAATGCTATTCCCGAAAGCTATTTCTCAAAATCAAAAAGACTTTTTAAAAGAGATATTAATTCCTGGTCTTCCGGATTTTGAATGGAATGTCGAATACTCACTGTACTTCAGCGACCCTACTAATGAAACCCTCGTGAACGCCATAAAAAACAAAGTCCGAAACCTTTTAACCGCAATGCTGAATATGCCGGAATATCAACTTAGTTGATTTGCCAAAGGTGTTTTTTTAGCACCGCTCAAGAAATTAATTCTCGAATTTCGACTTTTAGAGAAGGCTGTAAGTGGTTAGAAATCAAGTCAGTCGAGCTAAAAGCCGAAACCAAAAGAGGGAATTTAATTTTTGAGCTTTACTTTAAAGCTTAAATTTTATTCAAATGAAAAGAAGAACATTTTTACAAACCGCTTCCGTCGTCAGTATTCCGGTAATGTTAAATGGCATGAATGTTTCAGCGATTGCGAGATCGCCATTTGTCACCGCTATGAATGGATCAGATAAGGTATTAGTCCTGATTCAACTCGACGGTGGAAATGATGGATTAAATACTTTGATACCGCTGGATCAATACGATAAGCTTTTTGCGGTCAGGGAGAATATAATTATTCCCGAGAGCAATATTCTGCAAATCGAAAATAACCTGGGACTACATCCTTCCATGTCTGGCATGAAAAACATGTACGACGATGGTAAGCTCAAAATCATACAAGACGTAGGATACCCTAACCAAAACCGGTCGCATTTCCGATCCACGGATATTTGGACTTCCGGCTCTGCTGCGGAGGAATTTGATACCACGGGTTGGATGGGGCGGTATTTCGAAGGACTATATCCTGGCTATCCGAACGATTACCCTGATGATGATTGCCCGGATCCATTTGCGATAACCCTGGGCTCCATTGTTTCTCAAACTTGCCAGGCCACAGGAGCCAATTATTCTACAGCGCTCATTGATCCAGATAACCTAACCAATATCATCGAAGGAGAACCTGGCGATATTGATTTAAATACTTGTTATGGGATGCAACTGGACTTTCTTCGCCAGGCAATTGCCCAGTCGAATGCTTATGCGGATTCTATTTCCGTAGCAGCAAATAGCGGTACAAATCTGATAACCTATCCGGAGGACAATCGCTTAGCGGAACAGCTAAAAATAGTAGCTCAATTGATATCAGGAGGATTACAGACTTCGGTATATGTGGTGAAGCTTGGAGGTTTTGATACCCATGCTAACCAGATTGAAGATAATGCCATTTCCGGGAACCATGCTGATTTGCTAAAAACCCTTTCTGATGCCATATCGGTTTTCCAACAGGATTTGGAATTACTAGGCGTAAACGAACGGGTAGTTGGAATGACCTTCTCTGAGTTTGGAAGAAGGATCGCATCCAATGCCAGTTTTGGAACAGATCATGGAACGGCGGCACCTTTGTTCGTTTTTGGTTCTTGTATCAATCCGACAGTGCTCGGGCAAAATTTTGAAATTCCTGATGAGGTTGGCTTACAAGATGGTGTTCCAATGCAATACGATTTCAGATCAGTCTATGGTTCTATTTTGATGGACTGGTTTGAAGTGACGGAAAGCGAAGTACAGAGTTTGTTGTACGAAGATTTTCAATACCTTCCCATTATACAATCCTGTGTAGTCGCTACGAATACACCGACAACAGTAGCTGATATTGAAACCTACAGCTTCCCAAATCCTTTCGAGAATTGGACGACTATTGTATATCAATCAAAAGGGGAAAAGGCACGAATCAGTATTTATGATATGCGCGGTTGTGAACTGAAAGTCATCACCGAACAATATTTTGTAGCCGGAGAACATCAGCTTAAGATAGATATGAGTGGATTGGCTGCCGGGAATTATAGCTACCGTATCGTGACGAAGAATGCGCAGCGATCGAAGGTGATGGTTAAGATTTAGTAACGGGTAAAATTAGCTGGACTTTAGCATTTTATAATTCTTCTGACACTTTTTTCATTGAAAAAAAAGTGCCCAAAAATTCTAGTCCAAAAAAAGGCTATTCACGCAGGCTGTCACCCGCGCCCACCTTTTTGGACATTCCCAACCCGCGGAGTCTGCTAAAATTTAATTATTCTGCTTTTTATTTTGAACAAGATCTGGTTTTTGAATTATGAATACCAGTATTTAACAATGATGTCTATAAACCCAATCAACTGATTATTAGTTAGTTATAATGACCACTACTTAGCACAAAATGCTAAAATCCAGCTTATTTGCCCGGCACAAAAAAACTGGCTCCTAACGACCCATGGCAACCGTGAGGTTGTAAAAAAAGATAGGCTGAAAGGTACTAACGGTGTCTTTGTGAAAAAAAAGAAATTTTGCGATTGCCATGCCTAACTACCTCGATAAGTAGAATATCCAAAGGGATTAATTAACAAAGGAACATGATAATGCGATTGGTCAAACGTATTAAAATCAATCGTTACTTGCGGATAAAAGCCAATTGTATTTTGCGACTCAAAATATTCCTGCGTATCAAAGCACATTTGGTAATGACCTGGATTTAGATAAACACCGGCAGGTAGCAAATCCCCTATTCGACCATCTTTATTAGTGATACCAAGAGCTATCGTTTGCCAGAGGTCTGCTATTCGTTTTTTTAATTTAATTGGAATCCTTGCGCCAGGTTTTCCGATAGAAGTATCCAGGATATGAGTAGTGATTTGGCTGGGTTCATTCCAAAAAGATTCCTGGAATTGGAAAAGCTTTTTTAGGCGAATCAAAGTAATTTTATGTTGCTCGCCCATCGCTATTCCAAGTTCTTCTTTAGGGGGATGAGTGATCCGCAAGTTTAGTAATTGAAGCATTTCATCCGCTGATTTATCTGTGGCGCAAACGATAAAAATATAACCAAATTTGTTAAAATAGTCTTCGTTATATTGTGCCAGTGCTTCAACGGTATTAAGGTTTGCATTAGCTACTCCGGCTTGCTCATTTTCTGCCCAATCCTGTGTAGCAGCAAATTTTTTCTTTAAACTTTCCACGCCGCCGATTTTGGGATGATGTGTAAAGGCTTCCAGATAGTCTGCTTCGGAACTTTGTGAATACCAAATATACTGCACTTGATGAAACAACTGTTGTTCCTTTTCAAATGGAAAATATTCCATTAACTGCTTTACCCACAAAGTGGAACCACAGCATTTGAATAGTTCTGCTGCTGCTTTTTCTATGGATAGTTGATTGAATTCGTTTAAGCTGTACATGCGGGTTTTAAATTTAAGATCAAGTTCAAGAATCCAAAAAAGATCAAGTTCAAGAATCAAGGTCAAATAGATTCCGAAGAGCGTAAATTATTTAGGGAGTTATAAAAGTCAAGTTCAGGTCTCAGATTATAAAACGTAATGACAAATAAAATTTTGGATCAAATTTGAACTTGCGCTTGATACTTGAACTTGAACTTAAAAAAATTACACGATAAATCATTTTTATTCTAATTTTGCTCCCTGCATAATCCAACATCTAATCAATTCCCGCTCATCAGGCGTAATACCGGTTTTATTATTCTGAGGCATCGTTTTAGTAATGACCACCCGATTCATAATCTTATCCGTCAATTTGACAATATCTTGTGGCGTATCATAGACTACTCCAAGAGGCGGTGCTGTCAAAACATCATCGGTCGGACTGGAAGAATGACAACTAACACATCTTGTCTGGAAGATAGGATATACTTGTGCAAAGCTAACTTCCTTGCAGTCTCCTCCCACCGCTGTTGGTGCGGTGAGGAATACCGTTGAGATTAATATTAAGACAGCTATTGGCATTACCCAAACCGACTGTTGGTTTTTTTCTTTTAAATTAAGATAGTGCTTGACTCCGGAACTTCCTAAGGTTAACAAGGCTAAGATGAGCCAGGGATATTCATTACCAAAAGTACTTGGAAAGTGATTGCTAATCATCACAAAAAGTACCGGAAAGGTAAAGTAATTATTATGGTAAGATCGTAATCCGGCAAACTGCCCTAACCAGGGATCTAAGTAGGTGCCCTCTTTGGTCGCTTTGACCATTGCTTTTTGAGCAGGAATAATTACAAAAAAAACATTGCCAGCCATCAGGGTGCCGATCAATGCACCAAAATGAATATAGGCAGCTCTTGCATTGAACACTTGATTATAAAACCAGGCAAAACCAATGAGGATAACAAAGAGTACCAAGCCAAAGAGCAATGGTTTTTTTAATAAACTGGTCAAACTTAGAAAATGATAAATGGCATATCCTACTGCAAGTGAGCCCGTCCCAATAGCTATCCCCGCCCAGGCAGAAAGTGCCGTTTCGTTATTGAG
>JBLHJZ010000185.1:0-8115 GCA_047619515.1 Saprospiraceae bacterium
GACAAATTTGCGGAAAATGCAGCCTGCTCTGTATTGCGGTTGACGATCAAGTAATTTTTCACTATTTTGAGCGAAACTATTATTTAAAACTCTCAGAGCTCTCTTATGGTTGAACTTGCCGGAATTATCGTATTAGGAATCTTAGCGCAATGGTTTGCCTGGAGAGCCAAAGTGCCTGCTATCCTTCCTTTGATTATTATTGGGCTGTTGGTAGGGCCGATATCTACCTATTGGTCGGTAGATGGCAGCAAATGGATAGAACCAATCTACCAGAGTGACGAAACCGGCAATGGTCTATTTCCCGGGCAGATGCTCTTTTATTTTGTTTCCCTGTCTATCGGTGTCATCCTTTTTGAAGGAGGGCTGACCTTACAGTTAAAAGAAATCAAAGGTCTCAGGAATGCAATATTGAAACTTATCTCGATCGGATCGTTGATTACATTTATTGGAGGAGGCGTAGCTGCTCATTTTATTATGGATCTCAACTGGTCTATTTCTTTCCTCTTTGCAGGTTTGATTATCGTGACGGGGCCTACAGTGATCGCTCCCATTTTGCGGAATGTTCCACTCAGTAAAAATATCGGTACCGTACTCAAATGGGAAGGTATCCTGATTGATCCTATTGGTGCTTTGGTAGCGGTATTGGTTTATGAATTCATTATATCCGGCGAAGGAGGAGAGTTTACACTTCATGCTTTACCGGCTTTTGGAAAAATTTTAGTAATCGGAGCCAGTATTGGATTCACCTCCGCTTATCTTCTTTTCTATTTAATAAAACAAAAACTGATTCCACATTATCTCCTAAATGTATTTTCATTGGCACTGGTGCTGGCGGTTTTTGTAGCCTCGGATCTGCTGGCGCATGAGTCCGGCCTGTTGGCGGTAGTCGTCATGGGAATGGTACTGGGGAATCTGAATGTAGCGGAAATCAAAGGTATTCTGGATTTCAAAGAATCGCTGAGCGTGCTTTTGATTTCCATGCTTTTCATCTTGCTCTCTGCCAATATGGACATGACACATTTAATCCTGCTGTTGGATTGGCGCTGTTTGGCATTATTTGCTGTAGTCGTGTTTGTGTTGCGCCCGGTTGGTGTATTTGTGAGTACAAGGGACAGTGAGCTTTCTATCAATGAAAAATCCTTTATCAGTTGGGTAGGCCCGAGGGGAATTGTTGCAGCAGGCATCGCTTCTTTATTTGGTTTGCGTTTGGTGGAAAAAGGATTTGCAGATGCGGAATATATTACGCCATTAGTGTTTATGATAGTTTTAGGAACGGTTTTGTTAAATGCAACTACTGCCCGGTTAGTCGCCAGGTGGTTGGGTGTTATTTTAGATAGTTCGGATGGTGTGATGATCGTAGGAATTAACCGGGCCTCAAAATTTATAGCGCTGTATCTCCAAAATGCCGGTCGGAATGTAGTACTTATTGATAATAACGAAAAGAGCGTGGAGCTGGCTCAGCAAAATGGTTTACAAGCCTACAGGCATAATATTTATAATGATCAACTAGGGGACAGTATGGAGTTTTTGGATGTGGGATATCTCCTGGCAATGACGAGCAGCCCGGAGGTGAATACCTTTGCGGTCAATAAATTTCGTGATGACTTTGGAGAGAATGGCACTTACCGTTTGGTCGCACCGGAAGAAATGAAACTAGATATCAGTGAAATTCCGGAAGAAGGCTTGTTTTCTAAAACAGATGATTTTATCAATCTCGTTGAAGTCGTCCGGGATTTTCCGAATTATCACGAAGTAAGCCTTCAGTCCATGGAACATTTCAAAAGCGTAATTGATAAAATCAGTGATCAAATTAAAAGTATTCCACTTTTTATCAAAAAAGGAGAAGCCGGAAAAATACTGATATTGACGGCTAATGCCAAAAATATAGAGATTGCCAGCGGTGATATCTTAGTCTATGCAGGGCAGGAAGTTGCTTTTGAAAAAGTGATTGAAATTAAAGAAGATCAGGAGGGACAAGACAAGGTATAGAATATTTGTAGTCGAATGATGTTTGAGGCAGTAAGGAATTTTTAGACAGGATTTATAATATTAACAGGATAATAAAAATTTGCTTTGCAAATTTTCCACAAAAAAGAAATCCTGTTCATCCTGCCCCTCACCCCTCTCTTCTCACCCCTCACCCCTGAATCACCCCTGGTTTATTCATAAATCTGCCGATCCGCAATTTTCTTTTCAAGCAGGGAGGACTGAGAACCATTCTCCAATGCCCTTTGCCAGTAGGAGACCGCCTCTTCAATTTCTTTCAATTGGAAAAGTATATCGCCATAATGTTCTAAAATATCAGGACGCTTTTGGCCGCCGTGGGAAAGTGCTTTTGACGTCCATTCTTTGGCCGCTTTATATTCCTTCATCCGATATAGAATCCAACCATAAGTATCCTGATAAATCGCTTGATTTGGGGCGAGTTCATTGGAGAGGGCAGACATTGATTTTGCTTTTTCCAGGTTTTCGTTTCTATTGGCCAGGTAGCTACTGTATCGATTCAAAACCATATGGTCATTCGGATTAATCTCCAGCGCTTTTTCAAAAGACTGGTCTGATTTTTTAAATTGACTAAGCGCATAATATTCAGTAGCCAAGTGATTGTGAATGTCTACCTGAAGTATAGGATTTTTGCGGGACATTAAAAGCGCCTGTCTGAAACTGCTAATTGCATTCTTGTGCTTTTTCAGTTGTCCTAATGCAAGACCATTGAAATAAAAAGCCTGTGCCTGATTAGGGAAACGATCCAGTGCATCTTCGCTTAGGGATAACAAGGCTTCGAAATTACCGGCTTCCATATAAATGTACATCACCTGCTCATACAAGCTAAAAATAGATTTGTTTAATTTCAACGCTTCTTTATACTTGACGAGAGCTCCAGTTTTATCGCCGGCATAATAAAGCAGGTCAGCATGGGCAGCATAAGACTTGGCCTCCCTTGGATGAACATTTTCCAGCGTCGTGGCGAGGGCAATAATTGCCTCGGTTTGCGCAGGGTCGGACTTGCCATCCGCTACTTTCTGAATATAGGGAATGAGCTCTTTTATCTTCAGATCAATATTTACGTCTTCTTTTTCAAAAAGTGGTTTTAACGTCGCTAAATAACTAAGATCGTCACCATCAGTTTTGGATTGCTCCGCCAGTGCAATACTTGCCCTGACATCCGAAGGGGCTATTTTAAGAATTCTGCGGTACACTTCATCTGCCAGGTCTTTGTCTCCCATCTGTTGGTGGAAGCTGGCAAGCATATAGTAATAATCTGTATTGGAAGGAGTATAGCTGATTAGCGTTTCTAATTCTTTAGCGGCTTTCTTTTTGTCGCCCATCCCGAGATATAGCCGGTGCTTTCTTTGGGAGATATCTTTGTGTATACCAAAGTGTTTTTCCATATCATTATACACATCGATCGCTTTTTTAGGCTGATTAGCTTTTACTAAAAGAAAGGCTAGCTTTTCATGAAAAAAGGCATCTTTCGGATTCTTATCCAATAACTTATCATAGATTTTTACCGCTGTTTTAAATTCACCATTTTCCTCATACAGATCTGCCAGAAAAAGCTGATACCAATCATTATTTGGGTCAATGGTAATAGCGAACTTGATAGCTTTCAAAGCTTCGTCATTCTGTTCCAGGACATGATAAATCCGAGCTAACTCATAAGAAGCAACATCATTCTTCTCATCTCTTTTCAATACCTTCAGGAAGAGTGTGGTCGCTTTTTCATAATTGCCAAGAATTTTCTCTTTAGTAGCATCAATAAAAACCTTTTGTGTATTCACCTCCTCCTCGGATACCTGCTTGATCTGGGCATTTACAGATGTCGCTGGAATGCAGGTGATCAGTAGAAAGCTAATACAATAAAAAAGACGTAAATAATTCATATCATATATTTTGAGCAGCGCTCGATATTTTACTATCCGAAGATTGAAAAATTAAAATTTGCTGGAAACTAATAGTAAGCCTAAATCCTAAATCACCGAATAGTCTCCGATACTAATTTCGGACTTTTTACCCTGATATTCAACTAAATTGCCCAACATAGAGTTTTCGAGGTTAGCATTCTTGACCGAAGTATTGTGCTGGATAACGCTATTACTAATAACGGAATTTTCAACGTTTGAATTATCCCCAATCGAAACATGAGGGCCAATTATGGAATTTTTAACAAGCGTATTCTTTCCTATATAACAGGGCGGAATAATCACGGCATTTTCCAAAACAGCAGAATCAGCCACTAATTGTTCCTTATCTTTCTTTAACTCCAGCATCCGGCTGTTGGTATAGATCACACTCTCTTTATTGCCACAATCAAGCCATTCTTCCACGGTTCCCGGCTTAAATCTCATTCTTTTTCCTTTCATATTCTCCAGAGCGTTGGTGAGTTGGAACTCCCCTTTATCTTTTATATTATTATCGATCAGGTATTGCAGTTCGTTTTTCAAAACGCCTGAATCCTTAAAATAATAAATCCCGACGATTGCCAGATCAGAGACAAACACCGGCGACTTCTCTACAAAATCAGTAATGATATTATGCTCATCGACTTTGACTACACCAAAAGCGGAAGGATCTTCCACTTTCTGTACCCAGATCATGCCATCCACATCATCCGCCACCGAAAAATCTGCCTTGAACAGGGTATCCGCAAAAGCGACAAATGCTGGCCCACTCATACTTTCCTGTGCACATAAGATGGCATGTGCTGTTCCAAGTGGTTCATCTTGCGAATATACAGCACCTTTAGCGCCCAATGATTCCGCAATCGCAATCAGGTCTTTCTTCACCTGCTCTCCAAAATCACCAATAATAAATGCGATCTCTTCGATCTGCCCGCCATAGGATGTGGCAAGGTCTTCTACTAATCTTTGTACCATCGGTTTGCCGGCAATCGGTACTAAAGGCTTGGGAGTAGTTAATGTATGCGGTCGTAATCTGGAACCTCTGCCGGCCATGGGGATAATGATCTTCATTTGTTCTTTTTATAGTGTAGTGTTATAAAAAAGTTCTTTAAATACGATTGAATCAGGTTATTGTTTATATAGTAAAGGAAAAAAGGATATTTCCTGAGCGTTGGCCTTTTTAGGCACAAAAATACAAAATTATGGGAGAGCGGAGGAAGAGAAAGCGGCAGCCTTTATATAAATGTATACTGACGACGTAATAGCGCTGATGAATCGGCAGGTATTATTGGGGAATGAAAATCGTCTTTTTTGTCAGTATATAATGAAAAAAGCCCAGGAGGAAAGGGGGTATTCTACCTGGGCTTTAGCGATAGGGATGATTATCTAATCCAATTATATGATCGACAATAAAATCATCGCTACTTTTTACTTTGCTTTGTTGTTGCTTATCAGACATCGACTCTTTTCTCCTTCCTCCCTTTTTTACTCTTATTCCACTAGCGTGACTTTTAGCATATTTGTCCGGTGCTTACGTTCCAGTGGCATACTACCGGTATTGACAATGACATCACCTTTTACGACAATACCTTCCTGTTTGAGAATCTCCGTGACATCCTCGATGGTTTCATCTGTCGTAGTAAATTTATCATAGTAGAAACATCGGACGCCCCAGACGAGATTGAGTGTGGCGAGCATGTGCTGTCTATCAGAGAATATATAAATTTTACAATCCGGCCGATAGCTGGAGACTTTGAATGCAGTATATCCTGAACTCGTCATTCCGATGATCCCTTTGGCACTGACATCTTCAGCAACCTTGGCAGCGTTGAAACAAATGGCGTCTGATAAAAAAGTTCTGGATTTTGGAGTAGGCTTCGGACGTTTTCCTTTTATAGAAAAAACCTTTTCTGCTTCGGCAATAATTCTTTTCATGGCTTCTACTACTCTGATGGGATGATCTCCCACGGAAGTCTCTCCACTAAGCATGACGGCATCTGCACCATCCAGTACAGCATTAGCCACATCCGTGATTTCAGCGCGGGTAGGAATCGGTTGTGTGATCATACTTTCCATCATGTGGGTAGCGACGATGACCGGTCTGGCCCACTGTATGCATTTGTCGATGATCAGTTTTTGTAAAATAGGAATTTGCTCAAGAGGCATCTCAATACCCAAATCTCCCCTGGCAACCATGATCGCATTGGAAGCTTTGATGATTTTATCCAGCTTTTCAATCGCTTCAGGTTTTTCAATCTTCGCCAGTATTTTGGCAGCATGTCCTGCTTCCTCCACTTTCTTTCTGAGGTCTTTGATGTCTTTTGCGGATCGAACAAAGGAAAGTGCAATCCAGTTAATGCTTGGCTGGTTCAGAATAAATTCGAGATCTACCTCATCCTTTGGGGTCAAAGAGGGCAGGGAAACAATCGTATTAGGAAGATTTACCCCTTTATTGGAAGAAAGAACGCCATCGAACAAAGCTTTTAATTTGACCGTATCCTTCTTATTCGTTTCGGTAACTTCAAAGACCAACTTTCCGTCATCCACCAAAACCCGCTCTCCGACATTAACGTCAGGCGCAAATTGATCATAACTCATATAGATTTTTTCCATTGTACCTACACAAGGTTCATTTACAAAAGTCAAAATATCACCGGCTTTTATAGGTAGGTTGTTATTTTCGATTGCTCCTACACGAAGTTTTGGACCTTGTAAATCGGCTAGTATACTGATATGAAGGTTATATTTTTCATTGATATACCCAATATTATTGATGACCTGAAGTTTATCACTATGTGCTCCATGAGAAAAATTTAACCTAAAAACACCTACGCCGGCTTTTACGAGTTCCAGTAAATTATTATAAGAACTGCAAGCGGGCCCTACTGTGGCAACTATTTTAGTATTCTGTTGATCGACTATTTCCATGATAAATTAAAGATTGTTAAATAAAGTGTCTTGTTAAAAGAATGAACGTAAAGAAATCGGACACAAAGGTAAAAAAATATAAAGACGAGTAGCGTATAAAAAGCTGTAAATCAAGGATTTAATTTCATGATATACGAGATGCCGGTTATTAGTGTACTTTTTACAATAATAATTAATTTAAAAGTACATTTATCCTTTGAAATAGCCAATAATTGACCGGATACTTTGAAATATAAGCGGTATTCTTTCTAAGAATGAAATGGGAGTATATAGTATTTGGAATTTTTTATTCTAAAAAAGAATGGGAATATTTAAAAAAATAACTATATAGCTTATCTTTTGAAAAAAAGAAAATCTACTGAGGGTAAAAAAGTCTGTCAAAACTTTGGTTATCAATAGACTAATAATTTACTTTGCAGTGCATTTGTAAACCATGCTTGCTGTGATTGTATTACTTTAATAAAAGCGAAATTTCGCTTCGGGGACTTACAGCTCAGGCAAGCGCAAAAGCGATATAAAATATGTCAAACATTTCAGAAAGAGTACACAAAATCATCATTGACAAACTAGGTGTTGATGCGTCAGAAGTGACAACAGAGGCTAGTTTTACCAATGACCTTGGGGCTGATTCACTGGATACAGTGGAATTGATAATGGAATTCGAAAAGGAATTTGATATTTCTATTCCTGATGAGCAGGCTGAAAATATTACAACTGTTGGAGAAGCAGTAAATTACCTTGAGTCTCAAATGAAACCAACCTAAGCGCTCTTAGGGTGTGATAAACAGTTATGAATTATAACTGATGTTTCTCTAAAATCCACAAATTAGAAGCATATCTTTCTAATTTGTGGATTTTTTTCAAGAGTGAAAAATTATCCAAATAGCCAGATTTCTATGAAAAGGGTTGTCATAACAGGTATAGGGGCACTTACCCCAATCGGAAATAACGTTGAAGAATTTCTCGCAGGTCTCAAAAACGGGGTAAGCGGTGCAAACCTGATTACCAAATTTGATGCAGAGCAGTTCAAGACCAAATTTGCCTGCGAGGTGAAAAATCTTACCGTTGAAGACTTTATAGATCGGAAAGAAGTCCGAAGATTAGATCCTTTTGCGCAATACGCTTTAATCTCTGCGGATGAAGCAATGAAACGATCAGGGCTTGATCTGGAGAAAATTGATCTCGGAAGAGCAGGCGTTATTTGGGGGTCTGGTATCGGGGGATTATTTACCCTCGAACATGAAATCGAAGAGTTTGCAAAAGGTAGTGGGATACCACGTTATAA
>JBLHJZ010000186.1:0-8104 GCA_047619515.1 Saprospiraceae bacterium
CCAAGTACGGTATCTATTTCTGGTTCTGTAATAGCCCAGGAGGGTGGATTTATTGCGACAGTTGACCCTATTTGATAATCTATTCCAAGTGGCAATCTCAATAATATCTTATCCGTCGTATCTGTAGTCGTAGTGGTCAAATTGATTGCGGTAATTTCTATGATAGATGGCGATCCGGGAATAAGCGCCGTTCCTTCTTCGAAATGAACATCAAATATTTTAGAAACTCCCGAACCAGCACCATTGATCGTGATGGGCAATGTTTCTCCGGTTTCTAAATTGGTGGAATCGCCACATGCTTCCAACCCTTGTAATTGATAACGAGAGATCGAACCGCTAATAAAATCACAATCCGTCGTAAATTTATACCGGATCACAAACTCATTGGAGTCCGTTGGATTGGAAGGGCTAAAACCGGGCAAACCATTATTGTCAAGAAAGCTATGAAGTAGCAAGAAATCGTCATATTGGAAAATCCTGCCCCTTGAATCAACCCCCGCAAAATAAGGCTCGACAGGTACAGAAACATAGGGAGCACTGGAAGGATAAGCTATTTGAACACTTCCCGGAACAATCTCTACCCCCTCAAAAGGAAGAATTATTTTAGTCGTTACATCATAGGCATTTCCCTGGTTCGTATTCCTAACCAAAATAGCAATGGCACTCGTATCACAGAGATCAGGATCTGTTGCAGGTTGTTCTATAATATTTCCATCAAGGAAAGGTGAAAGCGTAGTCACTGATAAATCTAAAGCCAAGTCTTCACAAGGAGGATAAAGTTCCGGATTCCAAGCGGGTTCAGGGAACATCACACAATTCCAGCCTACCTTTGTCTCAAAATTAGTGGCGCCACATTTATTGACCAGCGCTTTAATTCGAAGTGTATTACAAACATCTTTTATGGGTGCACTACCATCTCCTTTGATGAGTCCTGGCGTAAAGGCAAAATAATTTCCACCCTCAGCACCGAATTCATTGAAAGGTAAACTAGTGATATTCAATGGATCGCTGATATCTTCAATGGAAACCACTTCAATCGCTAGGGTCGGATCTTCTATCGACAGCCAGGTCAAGCCGGCATCTGCGGTAAATGAAGTATTACAATGTTGCACAATCCAAATAGCCGTATCTGCTGCCAGGTTGTAATTCGGATTGGACACATAATTTAAACTAAATGTCGGTGGACGGGTATAGAAAATATCATTATCTGATGCTGCACTTTTTTTCTCAGAACAAGTACCGTCGCCGATATCATTGGCATAATAACGATCCTCAAAATATATCTCAGGATCAAAATCAAAGCGATTATTGCCATTGATACTTGCTGTGAGCGACTTACAATTCGGAACGACCCGAATCCGAAAATTAAAGGAATAAGTCAATACATTATTCAAAGAAGGTACCGATGTCAAGGTATCAAAACGAACGACATATCGGCCATCCGGAAATGATTCGAATGAGGGCATCGTAAAAAATGAATTACCATAGGTCGGGTGATCAGGAATAGATACCTCTGGTTCGAAAATAGTAAAAGCATTATAAACTGCTGTATCAAAATTGATCACAAATGAATCGACACCTATTGCCTGACGGTATTCAGCACCAAACCAATCTATAAAGCCATTATTTATGGTGATCAGTCTATAATTCAGGAATATTTCTTCACAACCCTTAGGAAAACTACTGCTGTTGGGAAAATTAAATACGGTTTGATTTTTTGCAATAGTGATAATATCTCCAAAATTATCGCAGCTTTCGTCTACGCCATCAAATTTTGCGTAACCATAACCTCTGAGGTTTTGGACTTTTTTAAATTGTACAGGATATGGACCATTCGGATTTACCGTAAAATTTGCCCTGAAATCAACCGTATCACCAGGAGCCAGGGTTATTCCCAAACTCGTAAGACAGGGATCAAGATCAAAGGTCAATGTTTTTATACTATCTACCTGTTGGACATCCAGAATCGAGGTATCAACCGTGCAAAAATATTCAGTACCCCCATTGGTGATACGAAGATTTCCCAAACCAAATAGGAATGTCTCTGTAATATCTAAAGAACCGTCTACATTATTATAAGTAATGACCATTCCCAAGCTATCCGTTACCGGCGTATCACCGACAATATTCAAAATGCGCATTTCGACTGAATCACAGGAAATCGCTACTTTAGTATTTGCGATTCCAGGATCGAAGGGCGTGGTATAAGTCGCATCCGTATATCCGAATGTCGTTCTGTTTACATCAAAATCAGTCGTCCTCAATCCAATGGGACAAGATACTGGTGGGCAGGGAGGATCAGTAGAATGTATATAGGGTCCCTCCAGCTCACCACAAAACCAAATATGTTTACAGTCGCAATCCGGGCAGTAAAAAGCAAACTCGGTCGGGAAGCTGGTTGCTCCCAACGGAGCACTACAATCCGCCTGAAGCCCCAAGGTTACGATGTATTCCCCATTGATAAAAGGTATGACGGCAGCATCAAATATCAGATAAGTAGTATCATTACTGGTTGTACTACTGAGCAGCGGGAAAGAGGTAATCTCATTTCTTAAAACTTCCGTTACAGACGGTATAATATTTACCCCTGGTGGCACAACAACAGTAACTAAAAATTGCTCGCCGCCAGAACAGTTTTTATCAAAAAATCGAACTCCCCTGGTTTGTGTATGGGTGACATAGAAAGTATCTGTCAATGCGAAAGCATCGGGATCTGTAAAATTTTCTATTTCCGATCGGGAATGAGAAGGACGAAAATAACTCGATTGTAGTCGGATAATTCGCTCACCGCATGCATCTGTATGATCGATCCTGGCACTGAAAGCTGTTGAAAAATTATTGGAACAGGTTTCATCTGCTCCTAATTCCTGCGCCTGGCCACAATTAAAGGTGTAAAACACGGTAACTTCTACCGATTCATTAAGTGGGAGGTCATCAAAGAAACCATCTCCATCAAAATCTTCCAGGCCACCGGCACCATCCGGATCTGAGGTAAATTGTCCATTAGCTGCTAAGTCCACCAAGGTCGCAGGTGTAGTAATATCAACACCAGCTATTCTGACTCCGGTGATTTCAAAGCCTAGGGCCGTTAGTGCAAAGCCATTTCCTAATCCAATACCTGTAGACACATCGATCATCGTCGCAAAACCCGGATCGACAGCTAATCCATCATTTAAAAAAGTAATAGTGGACTGTCCGGCCTGACAATACCCTGAATTGATATTTGGCAAAGAACCGGTACTATTAAAAATAAGATTGGCTGCACCTTGTCCTATATCTGCAAAACCATTCACTGAGGTAGTTTCACAAAACCTGCCGTTACATCCCCATTCTACGCTGTGGAAACTAGTTCTGTCCAGAAAGCAATCGAGGATACATATATTTTCGGTAATGGTTACGGTTTCATTCGGGTCAAAGAAGACATCTCCATCTCCTGTCCCCATTCCTAAGGTATTATTCACGAAATGAGTACCATCAATCAGTACAGTAATTAGTGTATCAAAACCTAAAGCCTGTTTATTTAACGTGACAGGAATTCCATTGACAAAAATACTTTCGATGTATACTCCCGGGCCCTGGATATTGGTGTACACAAGCGTATCTACAAAGCCATCCAATCCACTATTCGTGGTCACTATATCTCTGGAATAGCAATCTCCTACCCTGGCCGGGCCGTAAGAATTAACGACATCAATCGTAAAGGAGGGAATAGCAAAAGCATCCCGGTATTCAATATTCGCATCAAACTCCGTCATGCCAGTGGTCGTTCCAAGATCATAGGAAAACTCCCATAAATCATAAACCTGAGCTGCATTATTAGCAGAAAGAGAATCCAGGTATTCACAATTGGCTTTTATTGAAAAGGCAACATTTACGGATACGATACCAAAAGGGCTTAAAGATGGAATGATAAAAACAGGATTGGCAGGATCAGAGGCATTGTCTAATGAAACGCCAGGAGAAGAATTTAAAGGATCAAAACTGACAAACGCTACCCCTTTAAAAAGATGAGCCGTAGCTAAAATATTCGACCGGGTATCCGGATTCAAACCATCTACGCTGATTTCTACGATCTCTGTATCTGCCTCTCCACAGATATTCAGAAAATCGGGAACCGTTGCTGCGCTCGCAAAATCTACTTTAAGGTTATCCTGAGCTGCTACCTGGCTGAACAGGGGGAAAAGCAGCAAAAGAAAAACTAACCATAAGTTGTATAATTCCTTTTTCATATCAGAAGAGAGATGTGCTGGACAAATCGCTTTGAAAATCTTTTAATGTAGGTATCTCTTCTAAAATTTAAAAATGTACTGACTGTTGATTTTCAAAAAGACTTTAGGATGAATATTGTTAATTGTTGTAATTGGAGAAAAAAGGCATTGCAAAATGAAACAAATCAAAAATATTGAATTATATTTATTTGTAATATGTAAGCATACTCCTTTAACACTCCAAGTATTTTGAATTGCTAAAATCGTACCAAATTTATTAGTTGGTGGAAGGCAGTGGAGAGGGGATGTCAGGATGTTATAAAGCCATGGCGATCGGCATAAAAGCTCAACCTATAAAAGGTGATCGCTTCGCAGGTGATATGGTGATCGACCTACGGTTTTGTGAGGTCGCTTCGGAGCGATTCCACAAGACCGTAGGTCGATCATCTGGGCGTAGCCCAATCACAGGTAAAACGATCACTGGCCTGTAGATTTTAGGTTCTCTGCTAGTTTGGAGCTTTTGCTGAGCGGATCCGGTTGACAAACATCTGGGCAGAAGCCGGGTCAACAAGGGCTATTTCATAAAATCCACCATCTGCCATTTTGATTATTTTCTCTTTCTTTTTGAGACCTTCGACTTCTGCATTAAACTTATCATTACTAGACACGCAATTGAGTATTCCCTGTTTGTAACCAAAGAAATAGAAATTTCCTGAAGGTGATTTGATATAAACATAAACCCGATCGTCGCCATTTGTAGGCATTTTAAACTCGATGTAACAATCTAACAGTCTATTGATTACTTCACCGCCCACGCTACATAGCCCTACTTTTTCCTGTGAAGAAATCAATGATTGCAGTTCGGGGTTCCATTCCATTGGAAGATAGGAGAAGAACAGTTCAAATTTGTCATATTTTCCTGGCAAATCAAGCCCGACATTTTTCATTTTATTAAGCGTATTATTATAATCTTTTCCGGCAGGGATGAATTCTGACAAAGCTTTCTCATAAAATTTATCATCCTTGAGATAATCTACAATTCTTGCATCAAAACTACTGGATTGAATATCCGTAGCCATTATCCGGAGCAAATTATCAGGGATTATCGCATCTATTCCTGCCATCATCTCAAAGGAAACCTTTGTATCGCCAGGTTCAGGAAAATCTGAGGTTGTGGCTGGTTCCGAGGAAAAAGAGGTCTCTATTTTCCCTGCAGCCGTCACACTAATATAGTCAAGGCCGGCTCCAATATCCATTTTCCCTTCTGCGGTTATCTTACCATTCTTATTGGCATACACTAATTTATTGCCCCTCAAAGTACCATCTGTCATCAGAAGAGAATCACCAAAAATAAATCGGTCATCTTTTTTATCATATTTAAAAATACCTATTTCATTTTCTCCACGCGCCTCAAAAATTTTTCGGTCTTTTCTGACATATAGCGGCATCATGATACTTGGGTAAATCTTTGCAGAAGTTTTGCTAACAAAGATGCCGGTTCGAAGCGGGTCTCCAAGATAACTTTTAGGGATTTTATATTGAATAGCCAGGTCATTTTTATCTCCCTCAAATTTTACGGAAAACCATTCCCTTCTTGCCATTTCAGGAACGTCAAGACGAGCATAACCCTCAAAATTAAGATTTTTAGATTCGGCATTTAAGGAAATTTTGCCCCGGAATTCGGTTTTGTGGTCGATATAAAACCCATCCTCTTCTTTCACTTCTCCTGTTGCCCTGGTTACTGTTGCCTTTTCGCTTTTTTTACCTTTTCCAACCCGGGTACCAATAATGTCAGCAAATTCGATTTCCTGCTTTCGCTTACCAATATTATATTCATAAAAGCCTTTTGCCCGATAATCTTTTTTACCTAAAATATCTACGGTCGCCCGATTGATTACATGGTACTTATTTTCTGTATTAGCAATTATTTGCGCATTCTCAAGCGTAGCCATATTTGCCCCGCTACTGACTTGCACATTGCCATCTTCGACATATACAAAAGCATCACAGGTCTGAATTACTTCTACTCCTCCAATTTTCAATTCATTGGATTTTAAATCATAAAAGGCTGTTTTTCCTTCAAAAATCAAAGAATCCTGATCTGGATGAATCGAGGTAAAAGTTCCGAAACCACCTTTATCATTTTTAAAAGTGACATTTTCTTCTTCCATATTCCAGACATACTCATTCAGAGAAGTCTGGTATTGATTGAAAGGCATAACGGTTTCTACATCTTCTGCATTCGCTTTGATACGACCAATTTGCGATTTAAAATCAAGTTCAGCATTTACATTATCCGTATTAAGTGCCAGTGCATCCTCCCCGATCGTTTTTATACGAATATTAGCCGTATCTGAGGCCGCAGAATATACGCCAAATGAAATCAAGTCAGAACTAAGAATACCCTTATCCCAATCAAATACCCCCCTGCCTCTTAGGCCATCAGGAGTAAGGATCAAAGTTCCTTCCAGGGTATGGTTGTTATCAGAAAAAATGTCAAATGCTTTTTCTTTGGTAGTTACATACATCGAATCCTGATAAGGTTTCCAGTCAATATTCACATCAAGGCCGAGTGCATTCGGAATTTTGACTGCTCCCCTGTCTTCTTTCAAATCGAAACGATCGGCAGTCGCCAACATCTGTTTGGGTTTAAAAACAAATTCCTCGGAATTCACTTGTGCCGTAAGGTAGGTCAGGGATCCTTTCCCCAAAAAACCCTCATTGCTTATGGATACTTCTCCGACATATTTTCCTTTCTCTTCATAGATCGGAAATCCTTTTTTAGGCTTTTCAGAAACAAAGCCAAGTGATTCATCCTCCTGTAGTATGAGGGTCTCTGTAAAATCCGGAAAAATGCCGGCGGATACCATTTTTCCTTTAAAAATTATATCCTCTTTTAAAAACTTATCCAGGCTGTTGAAACTAAATTTTTCTAATTCAAAATAAAAGGAATCTCTTTTATAAGCGCCCCCTTTTGTACCCTCATAGTCATAATAAACAAACGAGGGTCCTTTACTTTGATAAGAAGGAAAAATCGGAATATCTTCTTTTCCTGATTTATTGGCAGGTGCATCAATCAATAATACGCCGGTAGAGTGTTCGATTCTTGATCCTATAGAAAGTGCTTCAGGAACGCCCGCCTGGCTCACCGCTCCTGTGGGGATAAACAGATCAAAATAGCGAACGGAATCCATCAAGACGTGATTTTTATCATATTCGAAAGAAAAGTCTTTCCCTTCAAAAAGTCCAAAACCGGCAAAAATCCGTCCGTCAAATGCCAGATTACGGTTTCTTTTTATGGTGATTTTATTTAAAAAGGGTCTGACCGCTACTCGCTGCGTTTTACTAAACTCTATGGAGGAAACACCAGTAGCATTAATAGTGTAATCTTTCAAAGACATTACGGCATTGGTACTATCCGATTTTGAAAGAATCTTCAGAAAATCGTAGTCTACTTTCCCCTGTGCAGCATCTGCGTAATGAAACACTTTATCTTTTACAAAAACAAGCTGTTTATCACTATCATAATTTACGAAGCCCTTAGAGACGAGATCATATAAAAGACTTTGAATACTGGACACCTCATATTTAGGATTCATCTTTTTGGCCAGGTTTCGGGCATTGAGCAAGTCTCCTTCTTCATCTGCATAAACCTTGATCATAGAGATGGGATTGGTCGATGAAATATTCTGTAATCTTATATAATCATCTTTTTCAAAATACTTCAAAGATTCAAAAACGACTGTTTTCTTTTTCTTTGCAAAACCGATTCCCGTCTGCCCAAATACAAGAGAATCTTTTTCAAGATACCAGTCAATATTTTCAACATCAATATTCACCTGATGAAGAGAATTGGAAAAAGGATTACGATCACTTCCCCTGTCTCCTCTAAAAAG
>JBLHJZ010000187.1:0-8080 GCA_047619515.1 Saprospiraceae bacterium
CTTCAACGAAGAAGAAGAAGCGTATCGAATTCTGGTTCCTGTCATGTACATGAGGCGTTTGATCTCAAGGCTAGATTCAGGATCGATAATATTTCCCCGTTCCAAAGCCATCATCCATTTCATCAATGCTTTGGGAGTGCCAGTGCTGCCACCTTTGCGAGGAATATAACTGGTAGCACCCCTGGTAAACATGGTGCCGAGCCGCCATTCCTCATGTGCTATACCCAATGTTCTTAAAGGTTCATTAACTACAGAAATTGCCAATTCTGATAATTCCGATCGTGGTGTATCTTTAAAATAAGTTGCTGTGGATTCTTCGCAAATAGTAGGGTAGTTTATTCCATAAACCCGCATTAAAATCACTTCCCGCCAAAGTACTGCTGCTGCTCCGTTATTGCTGACTGACATCATATGATCAGCCCATTCATAAAGAGAAAAAAAATCACTCTCCCTTACTTGCCGCTTATGCAATTTTTGGGTAAGCGTATCAAAAATCGGGATGGTATGTTCGTCATAAATCGCCCACTTCCCGGCACGAACCATTTTGGTTTTGAGCAATTCTCTACGTGCTTCAAAGCAGTCAGGATAAATTTTTTCGAGCTCGGCAAACAGTCCGGTGATTACGGCCAGTTTGCCAACACTGCCTGGCTGGAATTGATGATCGGATTTTCTTTGCGCATACCGCACAGGTTTTCCAGGTGTGATATCCAGTAAGGATACCGCATAGCTTTCATGCATATAAGGGAACAGCGAGTTTAATTCTTTTTGTAAAAAGGGATCAATCTCAGGAATGTTTTGCATCATTGCTCCCTGGCAGGTTAATAAATTTAGTTGAATATCTTCGATAGACTTTGTCGCGCCTGAAATTAGTTTTCTTCCTTTTAGCTCTTCTTTTTCAACCAGTTGTAAATATAATAATCGTCGTATGCCAGTCAGCAGATAACCATCTATTGGATAAGCTTGAATGGCTGAAATTCCATTTAGGAGAAAAAGAAAGAGGAGCGGATATATCTTGGGTTTCATGGATATTTTTATTTATTTTAATGCAAAGACCCTTGGGTCTCGACCGGCTTGATTTTTATAGATTTTTTATTTACATTTTTAACGGCCTATTCTTTTGCTAATATATTGGTATGTTCAAAAATCTCTTTTATTCCGCTATGTTTACAATAGCTGATTTTTTTGTTACCGTCGTCTTTCTATTTACTTTCTTATCCAGATCAATTTCAGGCGTAATAGATTCCAGGTATTCCGAAGTCTGCGCATTTTTATTTTCCACAAAAGGGCGAATTTGAAAGAGCCAGATTTTATCGTCTTTAAATCCGAGTTCTATATCATAGGGCCCTCCTGATTCAAAGCCTGGCGTTGCAGAAAATTTCCGATACACCTCATAGGCCAAAACCCTCAGGTCATATTTGTTTTGATCGTTTAAAATTGGTTTTTCAAAAGTGGCGAAGTTTTTAGAAGTACCACCTTTTATAGGTAATCGGCGGAAAGAAGCCTCTCTTGCAGGCGCAAGCAGTATGTTTTTATTATTGTATTTTAACAACCAGGATTCCGCAGCCTGTCCGTCTACTGCACCACCTGCACCGCGACTGAATGCGACGGTCAAATCTCTTTGATCACCCGTCGTAATACCTTTGGTCACCAGTACTCCCGAGTATTCGACATCCACGCTTGGAATAATCAAAATGGAAGGGAACACATTTTCAGGATTCAGGAGGTAATGCTGTCGCCATTTGAAACTTCTTTCGGTATAGGGTGAAGCCCATACTTCGCGGATTCCTCGCAGTATATCTTTAAAAGCAACTACGTTGAACAAACTGCGATTCAGGCCTGCCCCGGTAAATTCTTTTAAATCTTCCATATTGGTATCACTCCGCACAAAGACCGGAACTTCTCCGACTTCTGCACCGAAAGCAGCCTGGAAACTAGCTTTCAAATCATTATAAAAATCGGCCTTGAATTTTATTTTTTCGAAAGCCGCCCTGAGTATTTTCATTTGGTTCAACACATAGACTTCAATAGTTTTTTCGGACTCGTTATTATCTTCCCGCATTTGGTCAGCAGTTTTAAAAACAGTCTCTAAAAAAATCCAGTAAGATATTTCCTGTCCAGGCATCGGTTGATCTAAATGTTGACGAAAAACACCAAAAGGAATAATAATACCTTCTACTACTTTATCCGGAAACATTTTTTTTAGTTCTGCAAGATTAGCAGCTTTCGGTCCACATATTTTGCCGGAAGCAGAAGCATCAATATCCCGCATATTAATCACCTTCGTTTGGGTTAAGTCAATTTTTTCAATAGGTACCCGCACTTTATTTTCATTTCTTTTATTGATAGTAAAAAATTGTTTTTCTTCTGTCGTCATGTTGGCTTCCGGCTTAAGAATGACGGTACCCTTATTCGAAACGGCGTAAAACACCATTTGCCCGGAAAAAGCTTTTAAGTCTTGTAAATTTTGTCGGGAGAGTACTGCATTTGGAATGCCTGAATTACGTGCCAATAATTGGATATGCGAAACCATATTGCCTTCTGAAACGGTAGCGATTCCAGCCACAGGTTTTAAGTCAGCCGGCGGGCGATCAAACACATAGATTTTTTTATCGGAAACATCGACGGTTTCCGCTCCCTGTTCAATCACGACTAGTTCTCCTTTTGCAAATCCGGGGTTAAGACCACGAATAGCACTTTGATTGGTAAAATCCATTACCTGATTGGAGAAACCTGCCTTCTTTGCTATGAAGTCTCCTAATTCGGCTAGCGTTTGCCCAAGGCTTAGCAAAACAGAATTGCGAATCCGCTCATCATAGAATCCATAAGCGAGCGGCTCAAATCCAGCATACAATTCTACCACATCCTGATAAACAGCACGTGGCGTACTACTTCCCCATTCTACCAATCGCCTGGCTGATTCCTGATAATCCAGGAGGCCTGCGATAGAGAAAAAACCATCGGTAGCACCTGCCTCACTTTGATCAACAGGCAGACTTGATAAATTGCCTTCCAAGATCTTCCATTCCCAATCTTCCACAAATCCGGTTCCGGTAAGCGCCAGACCTGAATAGCAAATTTTGTCCAGCACTTCCTCCAAGGTATCCGTGTGCCAGGCATTGATTTCATGAAAATAAATTTCTTCCAATGCAATCGAAATATCAAGTAAGGCCAGTCTTGCCGTCCTGCTATTTACGGAAGTTATATTTTCCCTGATTTCAAATAATTTTTCCGAAGTGGCCATCAATTTTGCAACAGGCCGGTTGTGCGAAGCAAAAATTTGAACATAATCATCGAGTGATACCCTGATCGCCGAACCCGTCGGAATTTTACGTATGTACTTATCTAAGGAAGGAAGTGAAGCGGGGGTATAAACCTGCTCCATTGTTGCAATTAATTTATCAAATTTTTCAGGAAGTTTATTAGTAAGTTTATCTTCATGTGCTTTCTTAAAAGCAATGACCTTAGCAAGATCCGTTGCATCAGGCTGCCCATGCATTTTTACCCTTAAGTCTAAAAATGGAGGAAAGGCGTCTGAGATTTCTTTTGAAATCGCCCAGACTTTTTCTGTCAAATAATGCTCCCCCCGGTGTGGAATATCTTTAAGTGCCTGCCTTATTAGGAAGAAGTGACGCTCCAACAATTCGTCATTGCTGAGCAGCCGTTTAAAAAAATCTATTCCCCATGCTTCTTCGTCTTGTATCTGGAAAGCGCCCCTGTAATATTGGCCTCTTTGCAAGACCCAACCGTCATCAATTCGACGCAGATATTTTTCCAACTGGTATTGTTTAATCCGGGAGTTGTTATGTGAAGCATCCCAAAAGTCGTCCCGATCAGTAGCTGCCAGAATTTGTCCAAGAAAAATATGATTATTCAACCCTAAAAGCTTCACCTCATCTTTATGCCTCGCATGCTGAATACCGCCTTCTTCTTCACAATATTCCCTGGGTAGATTCACAGACCCATCCGGACAAAACCATCGAATATCTTTATATAAACCCCGCGGATCTTTTTTATACTGATTAATCAATTGCTTTATCTCCGTATCTCCCATTTTTTGGGCTATCCCTATCAATGGAACAAATAAAAGGAAAACGGATATGAAAATAATTTGCTTTTTCATCTTTCGGAAATATTGGATTAAACCTTGAGGGAAGTTCAGAAAACCTGAGCCTTAAAACTTTGACTTTAATCAGCTTGAGGATTGATAGTTGTCATAGTTGTTAAGCTATTTCCAAAAAGGAGTTTGAAAGATATCAGAAAGATTGAAAACCATATATTTTGGATATGATAAAAATCAATCTCCTTATTGGTATTAGTCATCACTCAGGCTAAGCAAATTCTGTAAATTACCTCAAATATGCTTTATGTTATTAATGTTTGTTAAAGTTGTATATCATGAAAAAAACATTGCTTTTAATAGTAGCCTTATTGTTTTTACCGTTTACAGTACAAGCTCAATTTAAAATCGGCATCAGAGCAGGTTTGAGTACTTCTAGCCTGCATAGAGAAACGATCGAAGAGGGTAGTTTGAAGCTGGCCATCGATGAGGCGAAGTATGGTATCCACTTTGGTGTTTTTGCTAGAGGATATTTTTCAGAAAATTTTTACTTACAGCCAGAAATTTTATTCAATTCCAACAGGGTCGATTTTGTGATAGATGATCACGGTGATGGACTTGTTAACAAGATTCTAAACGAAAAATACCGATACCTTGATATTCCTTTAATGTTTGGTTACAAATTAGGATCAATGCGCCTGGAAGCCGGCCCGGTTGGGCATGCTTACTTAGCCAGCAAGACGGAATTGGATGAAATAACCGGATATGAACAGCGGTTCAACAATTTTACGGTAGGCTATCAGGCGGGGTTCGGTTTGGATATCTGGAAAATACTAATAGATATCCGATACGAAGGAAACTTCGAGGACTTTGGCGAGCATATGTATATTGGCGATAAACAAATTAATTTCTCTCAAAGTCCGAATCGTTGGGTGATGACTGTTGGATATGCTTTTTGAATTTATTAAAAGGAGTGATCATGAAAAAACCAACTTCGACAAAAAATGATGGGCCGGTAATTCATCTTATTCCCAGAGAGGTGATATCTATAAGTATTTTTATCCTGCTTTCCACCGCTTTGATTATCTGGTGTTTCACTATCGTCTATCAAAAAATAGAGGCTTTCCAGTTTCAGGAAAGTGTTAATTGGGAAAACCAGTACAAGTATGATTTGGATGCCGTTCCTTCTTGGTTCTGGTATAAATCTGATAGCAAGCAATTACTCACTATAAAGGAGATTGATGACAAGGCGAAAACGAATTTATTAAATTTATATCCGGCAGATATTTTGGGCTATGCTGCCTATAAAAGTGCTATAGATGAACTGGCTTTTAAAACTAACCAAAACACCTCCAGCCTATCCTATTTATGGACTTTGCTACTCGGTAGCTTGGCAGCTATGATCGGGGCTCAGTTACGGACCATATATCGTTTTATTCAGAGAGCCTGTTATTTTAAGAATTTAGATGCAAAGATATGGTGGCCCTGGTATGTATTCCGACCTCTGGAGGCATTAATTTTAGGTGCTATGGTTGTTCTTTTATCGGAGGTAAACCTATTGAACTTCAAGGTAGATGAGACCTCAAATTTGTTCTGGATAGGGCTGGCGGCTCTGGCAGGATTTGGTGCACCGGATGTAATAAGGCGCCTAAAAATGTTATCGAAAACTATATTTGGGTTTGAAGAAGAAAACGAAAAAATTCGTACTAATAAAGAATAATGATTTAGTCAATGATTTACTTCAACTTCAAGAAGCCGCATCCATTATCTCCTTAACTACCGGCAAAGCTTCATCAGCCCAGACATCAGTTGGCTTCCCGGTTACTTTTTGGAACAATGCTGAAAGTAAATGAGGGTCACCATCTTATAATAAAGCTCGGTACCCGGTATTGCATTCATTGGTCTTGAAAGGATAAATCTACACTGTTTTTCGGTTTTTGCCTTAATAACTTATCTGTCTCTCCTCTAACACCATCGTTGTTATAATCAATCCCGGATTGCATCGTGATTAAATCCCGAATCGTAATATTTGCTTTGTCAGAATGACTGTTCAATTCCGTCATAAAATATTCCGAGATAGGATCGTTCAGGGATTCTATGTATCCTTGATCAATCGCAATTCCTGCCAATACGCCCATAACCTGTTTGGTACAAGACCATATCAGATGACGGGTAGTTATATCCTTCTCATCTTTAAGATAGGCTTCGGAAATCAGTTTGCCATCTCGAAAAACGAGTAAGCTGCGTAGTGACCAGAGATTATCATCCGCATAAGCTCGGTTGTAAATATCCACTAGTGCTAAGGAATCCATATTTTCAGCAGAAGGGTAAGACAGTAGTAATTGATCGCCGATCTGCTGTGGCTGAAAGGAAGCGAAGGATTGATTCAATGGATCATCGGTTAAGCATCCGCTCATTAATACCATTGATATGAAAAAGATTATTAAATTTCTCATTTGGTTTCTTTTTTCTTTTTACCCAATTTCCATTTCATATTGAAAGAATGGGAGATAATTTAAGGTAGGATTCTGGTAATAGCTAAAATATTCAAATTCGTAGGCCAAGGAAAGTTTCTTTCCTTTTGTATGCAGTGCTTTTATTTCCAGATTGGTGTGATTAAATTTATTATTGAAACCAAATTCAAGATCACGGTGGGCGTTCTCTATAAAATCAGCGATGGTCAAGCTATAGAAATACTTTTCGGTAGGAGGTGTAGGACGAGATATTAAACCTGCAAATGAATTTGTAAAAACTATATTGAATTTTCGGGTTTTATATGGCAAGATCAACATCAGCCTCGGGCCTATTTCAAGAGAAGTAAACCAAAACATATGCCCGCTTTGCAGCTCTGGATATAGTTGCCACCGATAATTAGCAGAAAAATAAGGGCCAAGAGTCAAAGGCATAGGGGTATTTTTATTTATCAGGTATCCATAAAACAAGTCGATAGGCTTCAGGCGCCACGCTAGTCCTATACCTGGTAATGGTTTTGATAATATTTATTTTACCGTTTTTTAGCGTGGAGAATTATTCTATTTTGAAAAATACTACCAGCCATTTGGGTGCACAAAATTCCACTAATGCCTGGATAATGAATACCGTCTTTGTATTAATGAGTTTGTCGAGTATAATAGGAGGTTGGCGGTTTTTAGGACAATATTGGGTTCACAAAACCATCTTAAGCCTATTTGGCGCTTCACTTATCTTGACTGATTTTTATCAACATGCCCCGATAGACAGTATGCTGGAATACGATATCAGGGAAGATGAAATACATTCTTTATTTGCAAAAACAACGGGATGGACTTTTACTATTTTTGCTGTTTCTCTCGGGTTTATTTGTAAATATAAAAGCCATCAACTTTTAGCAATATTCATTGGGATTATAGCTGTAATCTTATCACTATTGATGTTTCATCCCAGTATAAATTACCTAATGGGAATTTGGCAAAGATTGATGTTTATACTGACATTTGGATGGTTGATTTATGCTTTCAGGAAGTATGAATTGAAAAATATCTCGTAAAATTAGCTAACAAACACGGGGTCTTATTATGAAAGCAGGCAAAGGAATACTTGTGACACTGTTATACATCGAACTATTTATCAGGAATTTTGGTTTTAACTATGATGGAGTTTAAATTGATGGAGCGTAAACCCATGCTTTTATAAACAGTAGATATCATTTAATGAGTAAACTTTTTCTTCTCTCCTAAGCGCTAGTAAGAATTAAAAATTTCCTTTAAGGTTTTTATTATTGTTTCAATCATTTATAGCAGGTCAATGCCCTGCTTCAAAGGTCAATTACTTTGGAGTAGAACGAAGGTATCTGGTGTGCATTAAATATGTACTTTGAATGTTAAAGTAAGGATGTTAATTACGAGATATTAATAAACACTAAAAATAAATACAATGCAAAATAATAATATTAAAGATCAGCTTAAAAACTGGCAGGTAATGGTAAATAAATATCAAAAACCTGATACCAAAAAAGCAGTAATACAGCTGCTAAATACTTTTCTG
>JBLHJZ010000188.1:0-8076 GCA_047619515.1 Saprospiraceae bacterium
GAAAGAATGAAATACAAAAAGACACAGATGATTATTACGAATTTCGCGAATTTAGAGTTCCTGATAACCTGACTGCACAGAATGTGCCCCTACGGACACGTTCTGTGCAGGCGGGAAGGATCCACTTTTTCTCTGGATTAACTTGGAGAGAGTGGAATGTCGCAAGATATGTATAAACGTTAGCTGGCTTATTTTCCACCGGGAGTTCCAATGTTAAGGACTTTCCAAATCAATTGATTTCTAATTGCAATTTCTTCGTTTGAGTCCAGATTAATAAAAATTAATTCATCGATCCTTATAGTCACTTTAGGCCTTTCGTTTCCATGATAGTCAGTTGGGTCACTTTTTCCTATAGTAAGAGAGCCAATACATTTATCAAAAGTTATAATTGGCTTAGCTGCATTTTCATTTATCACGTCTGTACAAATGTTGGAAAGACTAGCTTTTCCTTTCTCAAAAATCAATAACTGAGCAATAAATTTTTGATCTGAAATGCCAATTTTCAGTTCAGTACATTCGTCATAATTCATATTTAAATCAGGGGAGATCCTAAGCACAAATTGGTCATTAATAACTTTGTAGAAGGCTCCCGAACATCCAATAGCGGTTTGCTTAAAGGTCGGATCTGGCGCAGAAAAGCATTGATCAAAACTGCTATTGGTTTTCAATTCCACTACTGAATCTATATTTTTATTTTCTGTTGCGGCAGTTTTATTTAATGAACAGCTTAAAACAAATATTGAAATGGACAGGTAGAATAATGTTTTCATCTTATTGGTGATATTGTAGATTAAAAAGGGCGAGCAAATATACATTTTCTACACTAAAAGTACGCACTGTGCGCTGTGAAATGACAAAGGCCGAAAACAAGATGCCGCCTCTGTTTTCAGCCTTTGAAATTATCAGTCTTAGGATTCAGCAAATAATAAGATGCCGTTTTTAGGCTAGACATTTTGTTGTCTGTCTAGGATGACAATCCGCAGTAATGTCCTTTATTACAAGGATTTCATAACGACGACAGACAGCAAAAGATCAGCATCAAATAGGAAAGTTATTATTTACTGAGTCCTTATCTACAGAATGACCTTTTCAGTCAAATAGCTTTTTCCAAAGCTTCGATTTCTTTTAACACTTCTTGCGCTTCCGCATACTTCAGGTCACTTTGCATACGGTTTGAAGTCGACAACTGAAAGGCTTCGAATTGAAGCTTTTTATATTTCTCATTTAAAACAGCAATTGGAGATTTCTTTTTAAAAAAACCGAACATAATTTATTTTTTTTAGAGAGTTAAAAATTTTTTTTAATTCATTTCTAAGGATTATTTCAAACCAACTATATCAATCTCCAGCCGGAAAGTCTCTACCTTTTTATTGGGGTTGAAGAAAGCGACTTCTTTCAATACTTTAGCTGGATAGTTAGGTATGTCTAATCTTTAGTGTACAGAGGAGAAACCACTATTACAACGTCATCTACCACCGCCCAATTACATATATTCAAAATAGCCTGTCCCTAAATCATTACGGTCAAGGTTGGATTTCGCTTGCTTAATTGAAGGAATTCCATTTTAAGCGGTTCAGAAAAGTAATTTTGTTCGACACATATCATTTGTAATTTTGGAGCATTTCTAACCCATTCCAATAATTTAATTCCTCCCATATCCCCGATCCCGCAGCCTACCAAGCCGATTTCTCTAATTGAAGAAGGTAAAGCCTTGGCCAAAGCTATCGCACCTGCACTCCCTAATGCTTTATTATAACTCAAACTAATCGACTTAAGAGATGATTCGCTGTCTGCTATCAATCCTTCCAAAGCTTTCCCAATTGCAAACGCATCAAAAGCTTCCAAGCCTAAATTTCGTAAATGTAAATCAATAAGACTACCTTGTTTTCCTGATCTTTTAAGACTTTTTGCTGCTTCCTTACATTGTTCGCTTCCTACTGATCGTAGCGCCTTGGCTATTTGTAAGATAAATTCATTATTAGCTACCACTGATTTTCGATTTATTTTGTTTAATATTTTGGGATGTTTGTTAAACAAAATATATTCCCTTTTGTTCTACTTCCATTATTTCAAGCACACTTGAAAAAAATTAAGAGTATGTTGGGAATTTGGGCTTCGAGCCGAAAACTGTCAGTTTTTTGATTAGACGAAGCCCTAAAACCGGAGTTATGCCATAGTATAATGAGGATTTTTGGGCTGAAGTATAAACGAAAAAGTCTAGCGCTGGCTTGATAAAGTATATCAAAGAGCATAGCCAAAAGGTAGGCTGAATACTAAATCCCCAACACGCTCTAAGTAATGCAAACCTTACACTTACCGACATATGATATTTATTCTATTATTGCTTCCTTTTCATTTTTTTGAAGCAAATTGTGAGGTGATGTTTTCTGTTAGATCATCATATCACAAAATTAGTTCAGCGCAACAGCTGGAACAATTTATCCAAGATCTAAAAGGCATAGCATGTGAAGAAGCTCAGCCCTATTTGGCATCTGCCATTATGCAAAAAGCGGAATATGCCTTTATGCCAACGAGCAAGCTAAAATATTTTAATCAAGGGAAAAAATTATTAGAAAAATTTATTCAAGCCAATCCGAACAATCTTGAAGCCAGGTATGTCCGGGTATTAGTGCAAAGCAAGGCTCCTTCAATTTTAGGGTATAAGGATAATATTAAATTAGATATTGAATTTATCAAATCACATATCAATATCGCTGATTTACCTGTGGACTTCCAGGAAATAATCCTTTTTAACGTTAATAATTTAGTAAAATAGAGATGGATAAGATTTCAATTTTTTGGTTTAGAAGAGATTTAAGATTGGACGACAATGTGGGCTTATTTCATGCTTTAACTACTCAAGTCAAAGTGCTTCCTATTTTCATTTTTGATACATCTATTTTAAGTGAACTGGAAAAAGAGGATGCAAGAGTTACATTTTTATATAAGCAACTTAAAAACATCAATGCTGAACTATCATCAATAGGTTCAAGTCTCAAAGTCTACTTTGGTAAACCACTTGAAGTTTTTACTGAAATAATCAAAACGTTTAATGTTGACACTGTTTATACTAATAGGGATTATGAGCCTTACGCAATCAAACGAGATGAGTCGATGGGCAGGTTTTTACAAACCAATGATATAGCATTCAAGACCTATAAAGATCAGGTTATTTTTGAAACCGACGACATCCTAAAACAAGATGCTACTCCCTACACCATTTATACACCTTACTCCAAAAAATGGTTAGCAGTACTTGAGGCAAAACATTATTCCTCTATAAGTTCGGAAGTATATCTTGAAAATTTTCTGAAAATACCTGTTGACTTTCCGACCCTTGAAGCAATCGGTTTTACTGAATCAAGTATCGAGGTTTTGCCTTTTGACCTTTCTAAAAATTTGATAGACAACTATGAAGCGACCAGAAACTACCCCGAATTGAATAAAACTTCCAAATTAAGTCCTCACCTTCGTTTTGGAACTATCAGTGTAAGAAAATGCGTACAACAGGCATTACAATCAAGAAACTATACTTTTCTAAAAGAATTGATTTGGAGAGAATTTTTCATGCAAATACTCTGGCATTTTCCAGGTTCCGCCATCAATAATTTTAAAAGAAAGTATGATTCCTTACATTGGCGGAATAAGGAGACTGAGTTTGAAGCATGGTGTACAGGTAACACCGGGTATCCATTGGTAGACGCAGGAATGCGTGAATTAAATGCTACCGGTTATATGCATAATCGTGTACGAATGATTACGGCAAGCTTCTTATGTAAGCATTTGCTGATAGACTGGCGGTGGGGAGAGGCCTATTTTGCTAAAAAATTATTGGATTTTGATTTAGCACAGAACGTAGGCAATTGGCAATGGAGTGCAGGAACCGGATGTGACGCTACCCCCTATTTTAGAATTTTTAACCCTACAACACAGGTAGAAAAATTTGATAAAAACTTACAGTACATTAAAAAATGGGTGCCTGAATTTCAAGAAGCCAACTATCCCAAACCCATTGTTGACCATAAAAAGGCTAGAGAACGTTGTTTATCAGTATACAAAGAGGCTATTAACTAAAGTTAAGTTATGGGTTTTATAAAGACAGAATTTACCATTAATGACCTGGAAAACCTTTCAGGGGTCAAAAAGCATACGATCAGAGTTTGGGAAAAGCGATATAATTTATTGGCCCCGGAGCGCACTAAGACGAATATTAGGTATTACTCTACATCGAGTTTAAGGCATTTGTTGAATATTGTCTTGTTATATGACGATGGGTACAAAATATCTAAGATTGCCAAACTGGATCATTCCGAAATTTTAACAGCGTGTAAAAACCTCGTTGCCGAAAAAGCAGAAAAAAATCAGTTTATCAATGAAATGAAAATAGCCATGCTCCATTTTGATCAGCAGCTATTCGAAAAAACCTATGAGAAGCTTAATGACGTTTTACCCTTTCCCGATGTTTTTCAGCATTATTTTTTGCCTTTCCTGAATGAAATCGGATTGTTGTGGCAAACGAATAGCATTAACCCGGCTCATGAACATTTTATCAGTAATTTAATTAAGCAAAAAGTTTTGCTTCATACTGAAAAATTAATGCTTGACAAAACACGGCATAAAGGACATAAGGTTGTTTTGTTTTTGCCGGATAATGAGATTCACGATTTAGGTATTACGTATTTAAACTTTGAAATATTAAACAAAGGATTTCAAACGGTTTTTCTTGGACAATCTGTTCCTATAAGTTGTTTGGACGCTTTCAGCCCTGATGATGGAACACTAATCTTTATTTCTTATTTCACGGTTAAACCCGATGCAAGTGAGATACTTGAATATTTTGAAGAATTTAATACCACTGTTTTATCTTCCAGCAATGCTGAGTTATGGATTTTAGGCCCTCAGGTGCAACAGATTTCTAAAAGCAAATTACCAACAGGCATTAAAATTTTCGCTTCTATACCCGATGTTTTAAAGAATATTGGGACAATAAATCATAATTAACTTAGATTCAATAAACTTTTTTAATATTTTTTTGTTTAACAAAAACAATAAAAGATTAAACAAAATTGAAAAAAAAAGTAAACATCATTGGTTCCGGTTTCTCCTCCTTAGCCGCAGCTTGCTATTTAGCCAAAAGTGGAAATGAGGTCACCATATATGAAAAGAATCCAACGATTGGCGGTAGAGCGAGACAATTCAAAAAGGATGGATTCACCTTTGATATTGGGCCTACCTGGTATTGGATGCCTGATGTTTTTGAACGCTTTTTTGCTGATTTTGGTAAAAAACCTTCTGATTTCTATCCATTAAAAAAACTGAGTCCTGCCTATTCGGTCTACTTTGACAGGCTTGATTTTTTTACGGTAGAAGATTCTTTAGACAAAATATATAAGGCCTTCGAACAAGAAGAAAAAGGAGCTGCGGCAAAGCTTAAAAAGTTTATTTCCAACGCAAAAGAAAACTACGATATCGCGATAAAGGATTTGGTCTACAATCCGGGTGTATCGCCTCTGGAGCTGGTCAGCATAAAAACGATGCTAAAGCTCAAACAATTTTTGGGCAATATATCAGCTGATGTGCGCAAATTCTTTTCCAACGATAGGTTAGCCCGTGTTTTAGAGTTTCCTGTTTTGTTTCTGGGCGCTAAAGCTAGTAATACCCCCTCCTTTTATAATTTCATGAACTACGCCGATTTTGGTTTGGGCACCTGGCATCCGGAGGGTGGAATGTATACGGTAGTTGAAGCTATGGCGACTTTGGCTAAGTCATTAGGTGTTCGAATAGAAACCAATGCAAACGTGGAAAAGATAGTAGTGGAAAACGGTAAGACTACTGGTATTATAGTAAATGGAGAAACCAGAAATGCTGAAATAGTATTATCCGGTGCAGATTACCATCATACAGAAACCTTATTGAATCCGGATAAAAGGCAATATTCAGAAGCGTATTGGAATAAAAAAGCCTTCGCGCCTTCCTCTTTACTGTTTTATGTAGGTTTTGACAAGAAAATTGAAAACGTTGAACATCATACCTTATTTTTTGATGTTGATTTTGATGATCATGCAAAGGCAATTTACGACAAGCCTGATTGGCCAAAGGAACCTTTGTTTTATGCTAGCTTTCCCAGCAAAACAGATATTTCCGTCGCTCCTCCTGGTAAAGAAGCCGCTATCTTTTTGATTCCTATTGCCCCTGGAATCCAGGATACCGAAGCCATTAGAGCACATTATTTTAAGTTGATTATCGAACGATTTGAGAAACTCACGAATCAGGCTGTTCAGGCAAATATTCTTTTCAAAGAAAGTTATTGCGTAAATGATTTTAAGAAAGATTATAACGCTTATAAGGGCAATGCTTATGGCTTGGCAAACACCTTGTTGCAAACTGCATTTCTGAGACCAAAATTAAAGAGTAAAAAAGTGAAGGGGCTTTATTTTACGGGCCAGCTGACTGTTCCCGGGCCGGGCGTTCCACCAGCACTTATTTCCGGAAAACTCACTGCAGAGCTTATTGAAAGATATAATTTGGCAGATTCAGTCTAGCCTGATTTATTGTAAAAACCAATATTTATGAAAAGTATTTATGATAACGTTTCTTTTGAATCCAGCAAAATGGTTACAAAAGCATATAGTACTTCTTTTTCATTGGCAACGAGTATGCTGGGAAAAAATATAAGACAAGATATTTACAACGTTTATGGCTTTGTTCGTTTTGCAGACGAAATAGTAGACTCCTTTCACGAATATGATAAAACCTTTTTATTTGATAACTTTGAAGAACAATTGTATGCTGCCCTGGAACATAAGATTAGTTTGAATCCAATTTTAAATGCTTTTCAGCATACCGTTCATAAATACAATATTGAGCTGGCTTATATCAAATCTTTTATGCGGAGCATGCGACTCGATTTGAGTAAGTCTAAATATCAAACACAAGAAGAAACAGATGACTATATTTACGGTTCTGCAGATGTCGTTGGGCTGATTTGTTTACAGGTTTTTGTTAAAGGAGACAAAAGCCTGTTTGATGAATTAAAGTGTTCTGCGATGAAATTAGGTTCCGCTTTTCAAAAGGTCAATTTTTTAAGAGACCTAAAAGAAGATGTGGAAAATTTGGGTAGGACTTATTTTCCCAATATCGACCTGGACGTCTTGACTGAATCGACTAAGAAAGAGATTATTAAAGAAATTGAAGCAGACTTTGAAGAAGGGTATCAGGGAATCAAAAATCTTCCGGTGGAGGCGAAATTAGGCGTTTATGCTGCCTATAGATATTATAAGCAATTGCTTAAAAAATTAGAATGCACTCCAGCCCAAGAGATTAAAAATGAACGGATTAGGGTTCCAAATTATAAAAAATTAGAACTGCTAACCAGAAGTTATGTGAAATATCAATTAAATTTACTGTAATGGATTTCTTAACCTGGACACTCGTTTTTTTAGCTGCCTTTGCAGGAATGGAATTTAATGCCTGGTTTACTCATAAATATATCATGCATGGGTTTTTATGGCATTTGCATAAAGATCACCATAAAAAAGACCATGATTCCTGGTTTGAAAGAAATGATACTTTTTTTATCTTTTATGCTGCAATAAGTATTGGTTTCATTCTATTAGCGGAATATAATATTTTTGTTTACGGATTGCCAATCGGCTTTGGGATTTTTGCTTATGGATTTACGTATTTTATGATCCACGATATTTTTATACATCAACGCTTCAAATGGTTTAGACATGCCAACTCACGATATGGAAAAGCATTAAGAAGGGCACATAAAATGCATCATAAGCATCTAAATAAAGAAGAAGGGGAATGTTTTGGAATGCTTTTGTTTCCTTATAAATATTACAAAGATGCCCTCAAGTAACTTTGTGTCCTGGTCTTTGCATCCACACCGCTAGATATTTGTGGGTAAGCAGCTCCTCCTTTAGGAGGCTGGGAGGTGGGCTTAGGAAAAATGTCTAGCGTGTGCTTTGTGGCAATAAAAAATAGTCACATTCCGCTAATTGGTCACGCACTCACTATCTACAGCGACTGGCAAATCATCAAATCAACATCTTGCACATAAGCTTTTTT
>JBLHJZ010000189.1:0-8060 GCA_047619515.1 Saprospiraceae bacterium
CTTTATCAATCCTTAATAACAAAATTAACGCATATACAGGTTTTCATTATTTTTTCATATTTTTAATAATTATAAATTTTAAAATCCAAATCAATGAAATATTTCAATCTATTTACCATTGTGTTATTATGTAGCGTAGTTTCATTTTATGCTTGTAATAGTGATGCAGATGCACGAAAAGACGAAGCCAGGGAGTCACTCAATGTCCCGGAAACAGTAGAGGTGCCCACCACCGCTACAACTCCTCCCAACCCGGCAACTCCCGAACCTGCTCAAAATACAGCCGGCGTCTGGCACTATACCTGTAGCGCAGGTTGTGCAGGAGGTGGAGCAGGAGCAGGAACTTGTGCCACTTGTGGCGGTGCCTTAGCGCACAATACAGCCTATCATACTCCGGATCCAAACGCTCCTTCGACTCAATCAAGTCCAACGGCTACTCCTACTCTTACTCCACCCAAAACAACTGAACCTGCTCAAAATGCAGCAGGAGTCTGGCATTATACCTGTGGTGCAGGTTGCGCAGGAGGTGGAGGGTCAGCGGGGACTTGTGGCACCTGTGGCGGTGCTTTAGCGCATAATGCAGCTTATCATTAGTAGAGGGCTTTTTTCCTGGAGACGGTTTGGGTATCTGGAATACAGATAAGATTGCCATCAAAGCCAATTCTCCGGATGCGGAAGTGCTCTTGATGGATGTTCCGATGACAGCATGAGTACAAATCATTCGTCTTGTGGAGATAACAAAAAATTGTTTTGTTATCTCCATTTTTTTTTTAGATATTTAAAGCACAATCAATAATTGTTTGCGCCAAATGGTCTTTGTCATTTTGAGCAAGTGAAACGAATCGAAAAATGGAAAAGAAAGAAATCACCAAAGAGTACTCCAACGGAGAAATAACCGTAGTCTGGAAACCAGAAAAATGTATCCACGCAGGCATCTGTGTACAGACCCTGCCTGGCGTTTATAAACCAAAAGAAAAGCCTTGGATTCAAATCGAAAATGCCAATACCGAAGCGTTAAAAGCACAGGTGGGTCAATGTCCTTCTGGTGCCTTGAGTTATTATATGAATCAGGAGGAAAACCAGGAAATAACATCTCTGGACACCAAAGTCGAAGTTTTAGAAAATGGCCCTTTACTAATTTATGGGACATTGAAAGTGGTGGACAAAGCAGGCAAGGAGGAGGTAAAAAACAAAACTACCGCATTTTGTCGCTGTGGTGCTTCGAGCAATAAACCTTATTGTGATGGTTCCCATATTGGGGTGAATTTTAGCGGTTAATTTACATTTCACTGATACACGACATTTTCAATTTTTTAATTTTTATACCTTTATTTTTATTTTTAACCTCGCATTTTTAATCAAACCCTATTTTTATGAAAATAAAATTTACCCTCACCTTATTTACCCTTTTAGCAACTACTTTATTGCTGCTGAATAATGCTGCAGGACCCGGCAATGTCCAGGGTCTCGACAGGACAGGTAGCCCATTGAGCCCCGGTAGTTGTAGCGCTCCCGGTTGCCATTCAGGCGGAGGTTTTAATCCGTCCGTCTCGATTGAACTCTTAAAAAATAATCAGGCAGTAAGCCAATACCAGCCAGGAGAGACTTATGATATGAAAGTAACCATTGCTGCCTCATCGGGTACACCCGGAGGTTATGGTTTTCAGGCTGTTGCGCTATCAAGTACGGGTGATGCCAATGCCGGGTCATGGGGAACGCCTCCTCCAGGTATGCAAAGTCTTACTTTGTCTAACAACAGATCTTATGTAGAACATTCTTTTCCGAATACCACAAACAACTTTTTCCAGGTTGAATGGACAGCTCCTCAAACGGGTACAGGTGAGGTAACGATTTATGCAGCCGGGAATGCAGTGAATACCAATAGTAACAGTACAGGGGATGCAGCAATGGTCTCACAAAAGGTAATTCAAGAGGAGATAGAAAATAGTACTTTTGAACAGGGAATTTTATCAAATTTTGCAATATTCCCTAATCCGGTACAAGAAGATCTAAATTTTAAAATCAGTAGCCGAAATTCCGAAACCTTTGAGCTGAAGGTCATTGATATCAATGGAAAAATAGTACAGGCGCAGCAACTTGAACTGAACGAAGGTCAAAATGAAAGAAGTATCAATGTCGGCAATCTGGATAAAGGTTTGTACCTCATTCAATTGATACATGGCCAGGACATTGCGATTCAGACCATATTAAAAATGTAAATTGGTATAAAATCTATTTTATACCAAATAATTTCATACCTTAAAAGCTTTTACGGGACACTCATTAATTTGGGGTCCCGTTTTGTTAAAATAATAAGTCTTAATGACTCATACAAAATATATCATCGCCGGAGCAGGACTGGCCGGACTAACTACTGCCTATCAATTATTAAAAAAAGGGGAAGAAGATTTTATTATTCTGGAAGGAAGAGATCGTATCGGAGGAAGGATTCTTACGCACGATGGTGTTGATCTTGGGGCCACCTGGTTTCAGCAGCATCATACTCAATTGTCAGCAATAGTTGATGAACTAAAGGTTCAAAAATTCAGACAATACAGTATAGGAAAAGGTGTTTTTATTTACAGTTCAATGGCTCCTCCTCAATATTTTGATAATGGTGGAAACGAGGCTGCAGCTTTTAGAATCGGAGGAGGTTCAATAGCATTAATTGCTGCGCTGGCCAAAAAGGTTCAGGAAAAAATCAGATTGACTAACACCATCACAAGCATCACCGAAAATGAAAAAGGGATTAGCGTTCAGACTATAAATGATTCTTTCTCCGCAGAAAAAATAGTCCTGGCTATTCCTCCAAAAGTCGCTGTACAAATCCGTTTTGAACCAACATTGCCTGACACATTGATTCATGCTATGTCCAACACGCATACCTGGATGAGTAATGCGATCAAAGTCGGGATCACCTATAGCAAAGCATTTTGGCGGGACAAAAATCTTTCCGGAACTATCGTTGGCCACGTGGGTCCTACCATAGAATTATATGATCATTCTAATCAGACAGAAACCACTTTTAGCTTAATGGGGTTTGTAAATGAAGGACTAAGAGATGAGGCAGCAGATAATCGGAAAGAACGCATTTTGAGCTACATCGAAAAGCATCTTGGTGCCGAGGCTAGAAATTACACCCATTATTATGAAAAAGACTGGTCGATGGATCCATACACTTCTAATGAAAAATTAAAATCCATGTACATTAGTCCCCAATATGGCAACCCTTTGTTTCAGGATTTTTATATGAATGGCAAGGTTTTATTCTCTTGCGCAGAGACCTCTGCTCTTCATGGTGGCTATATGGACGGGGCTGTAATTAGCGGGATTGATGCGGCGAGCCGGTTAGGCTAGTAGTTATTGTTGACTCCCCGTTATTTTCTACCTTGGTTGCTATACGACCAGTTCTGGGATTGATTGCATTATCCAGTAAGGAAAAATCTGCTGAGTAATTAATTCAAGTTGCGACTATTGGCTGTAGCAAGTTACAAACTTGCCATATCCGGTTCCAAGTTAGCCCTTCGGCTAAACTTGAAAGAGTACCCTAGTTTTTAGGTATTTCGCAACTTAGTACAGCGTAAAGTAAATATCGTCCGCTTCTGACTATGCCTTTTCGCCCTACTCTTCGTCTCGTCCTCACCTTCATAGCTAGGGCTATGAGGCTCCGGGCGTTCCTTGATTAGCACAAAAATTCATTAGCCATAATTCAGCCACTACTTATTTTACGCTGTACTTAGGTTAATTGGTTGAATCCTTTTAGGAGTCGATGAAAGTTGTATTTTTGTAAAAATGATCAAATCAATGAAACATTCAAGTCTATTCTTTTCGGCTTTATTTTTCTTGTTCTTTTTATGTAATTCGAACGCTTTGCAGGCGCAAAAAGATTCTTTGACTATAGTTATTGTGCAAGGAAAAAAGTTTTTGTCTTTGACTTCTGAATCTTCTCCTGACAGTATGGTTTATGGTCAATTTGGAAACGAGATCGAATCCTATTACGATGTTGTAGCGTATTCCAACGGAGCTAAGAAAAATGGCCGGAAATATCAATGTACCGAATTGATTCATCGGTTTGTAACCAAAGTTTATGGGATTCCTTCGAGCATAAATATGGGTTTGGGTCACGGAAAGGATTTAGCAAAAAACATTGCTGAGAATAATAAAAATACTACCGGAACAAGTGATACGCTCCAAGGTTATTCCGTTCGACTTGAGAATTTTGAAAATAAAAAATCCATTTATCCTCCAGTTAATGGCGCTATCGTTTCGATGTATTTTAACAGTCGAAAAAATGGCTACGGCCACGTTGGTATTATCCGAGAAATGAAAGTCAATGAAAACGGAACGATAGAAGCTACCTTGTTCGATCAACACGGATTCATTCATAAACAAGCGGGTATTTCCATTCGGGCTGACCATCTCCTTTTTGAGAAAGATTTAAATGGAAATTGGAGTGGTCAGGTTGTATCATGGGCATTCGGGCAAAAGTACCCTGTCATTAGTTGGACTAATCCTGTTATTGTAGTACCTTAGAACATGTTGGGGATTTATCCTTCGGACTACAAATGTCCATTTCCGCTTCCAAAAACAAATCCCTTACATGCTCTTAATAAAAATCTAATATAATGGAAAAAAGTCTTTTAGAGAAAACCGGAAAATCATTGGATCATTGGATCAAAGTTGTTCATCAATCAAAAATAGAAAAACATAAAGCTATAATTGATTTCTTAAAAGCCGAGCATGGCTTCACTTATGGATTTGCAAATTTTGTCGCTCATAAATCTAATAAATCTGATGCAGGCTCAATCGACGATAGCACATTACTCAGTGAGCAATACAAAGGTAAAGAGCATTTAAAACCTATTTATGATAACTTGATTGCAGTTATTGATAAACTCGGAAAAGATATTACAAAAGTTCCCAAAAGAGATAGCGTGAGCATCATCCGTAAAAAACAATTTGCACTCATCAAACCCGCTACCAAAACGCGAATAGATTTAGGTTTGAAAATCAAAGACAAACCGATCAGTGATCGCCTCGAAAGTTCCGGCCCTTTTGGAAGTATGTGTACGCATAGGGTAAAGTTGACTGACGTAAAACAAGTGGACCCGGAATTGATCAATTGGTTAAAGGAAGCTTATCAAAAAGCAGAATAAAAGCTAAACAGGTCGGCCTAAAGTGCTTTTTAACACAATAAACACATTTATATTGCAATTCTTTAATAGGTCAAGCCTCAAGTAAAATAAGCTAATCATCGTAGGCCTAAACTTCAATAGCGTCCATTTCTTTAAAAACAATCCTGCAAAATTATATTTTATAAAAACATACTACTTAAATATAAATTTGTTATATTGTGGAGTATACCAATTTTTAATCCGACAACTTACAATATTAACAATTTAAAAAAGTATCTATGAAAAATTTTCAACAAAAATCCCTGGACGAAGACCTTAAAGACAGAAAATTAAAAGCACCCTCTGTTACCGCATATATGGTCAGCAAGTTGATCACGTTTACACCAGAAACTAAAATCACCTCAGTTATCAATACGCTCTTGGAAAATAGAATAACCGGAGGCGCTGTGCTCAACGACAAAAACAAAATAGTAGGGCTGATCGATGACAAGGATTGCCTGAATGTACTGATAGCATCTGCATATTACAACCATCCGGTAGGTAACGATACCGTCGCTTCCTATATGACTAAGGATATGAGAACCATAACTATTCATAACGATATCATTGATGTATCCAATATCTTTTTAAAAGAAAGATACAAACGACTTTTAGTCGTGGATGATGATGGCAAACTGGTAGGCCAAATCAGCCGAAGGGATATTTTACGGGCGATTAAGGATTTGAATACGAATACCTGGTAAGAGACGGGCATTGGTCATTGACCTGCCCCGCCCGGCCCGGCCAAAGCACTACTACTACTGTTAAATAAACTAGTCCCCACCCCAATAGAAAACCAGGGTTTTCCCTGATATATCCAGATGTCTTTATTAGATCCGGAAATGTAATCCCAGCCAACATAAACCCCAAATTGAGCCTTAGAAAATTCAAATACTCCACCTAAGGTAAAGGACAATGCTGGCGCTTTTTCGCTCGTCGAAGCAGTAATCACCCCAGCCGTATCCATGCTATCTAAGCTAATCTGGGTAAGGTGCAAACCTGCAACAATATCTAAGGTATTATTCTGATAACTTGATATTGGAAGTCTAATCCCTAAGTATTGGTAAGGGAGGTTTGTGCTGTAGAGGGATTATACAGGGTGGAAATAAGTACCAATAGAATCAGGAATACTCGTTTTTTCATTTTTATTGATTTTAATACTCTTGAGTTAAAACCTCCTCTGTCATTTATAAAAACCAGGAGAGCTTGAATACACTAAGGGACAGGACTCAAATACAAACAAAGTATCGTTTATAGAGAAAAGCATCAAGCGAGATGTACTAAAGATCCGTAAATTATTTATTTCTTCAAAAGCTTTCCAAATACCGACAAAGATTTTTTCCTGAATGGATAAAGATTGTTTGTTTCGGCTTGCCTTTTCATTTCTTCCTCCTGTTATTACAGAAAATCATTATACTTTCTTACTAAAAAAAATTATCTTTGGTTTCTTGATCACCAAAAAAACAAATAAAATCATGGCCGTATCACTCACCTCTGACGCAATAATATTTGCCATCCATTCCGCTCTAAAACTTGGAAACGCATTCGAGAAAACTTATGCCGACAGTCTCAAAGGCAAAAGCATCGTACTGCCTCTGCCCGCTTTTAACGGCACACCTAATTTTACTACTGCGGAAAAGTTTTTCGAGAGAGGAGACGGTAAGCCTTTTGTAAAAAAAGTGGAGCGGCTAAAAGAACTTCAGGTACTTGCAGAACAAGGTGAAGCAAAACTAAACAAAGCGCAAACGGAAGAATATCAAAATTACTACAAAGACTTTTTTGTATTTGTTAATGAACAACGCCCTAAGGTAAGTGCTGCCGACCTGGTGGGAATAATGCGCATCCGGCAATGGAACCCAAGTCCCGGAAAAAAACTCAGACCCCTACAGATGATCGCCGGGACACTGGTAGAAATAGGTATTGATTATTTCAATCAAGTTCCCGGAGCCATTCGGTCTGATTCGACTTATGCTGGTATTTTGAGATCATTCCTCAGTGCTGTTGATGGTATTGATTTTGCCAACAGCGATTTGAAAGATGCAATTATAAAAGAAGTAGTTCCCAAATTATTTGTCTCTGTATCGGAAACCCTAGATGAATTAACATCCAACATCAAAGGGGATGGAAAACTACAGGCATTTGTGCATGCGACCAGCGAAGGATTAACCAAGGATATTTATGACCGAATCAATGCAATGGGTACCGCAGGCAATCAGGACGAGGTGATCCGCTGGGGTCAGTTAGTCTTCACGAGCCTTATTAAAAATAGCGGAACTTATGTTTTTAGTGCCCCTAACCAGGTTTTTGGTGCCGGTCAATCCGAGTCCGCCCTGATCCAGTCTGTTGGAAATACGCTGATGAGTGCTATTTTGGATGACAATAATTCGGGCGTGGATTTAAAAAATGCTTTTACTGTTGAAACCCTGAATAATGTTGTAAAATCTTCTTTGGCAGTCGTTGCACAATACCCTTCCCTGGTTTCAGACAAACAAGGGATCAAAACAATCGTGGTACAAGTTGCAGAAACAGTAGCTAAATCGGGAATTCAGCAACCGGGATTGGTTCCAGAATTGGTAAGAATGGTTCTCGTCAGTACCGCCGGCAATCTGAATCAGCTTTGGAATGTAAAGGATGATAGTGCAAAACATCTTTTGGTCACTACCTTACAACAACTGCTCTTAGCGCTGAGTGCCGGACCGCCGACCAGCCCCTGGCGTCCAAAATTAACCAATCAACAAATTCTTGGAATCGCTGAAACCACCTTCAACGAAGTGGTTCAAAACCAGGGCTGGATTGAAAATAAAGTCAATGAGCAATCCCTTCTCGGAGAAGTCCTCAATACTACTTTCAATGCTCTCGGAGCTATTCCCCAAGGGCAGCGTTTAA
>JBLHJZ010000190.1:0-8049 GCA_047619515.1 Saprospiraceae bacterium
ATTCTAAATCTCTAATATTATCTAAATATGAAAAAGTCGTTTTTTATACTAGCCATAGGCCTACTATGCTTTGCACTCAATAGCTGCGATGATGACGAAAATGTCGCTACCACTTATGCCAAGCTTGATGTGGTCACAGGATTGGATTTCTTCGACGATAATGGCAATTCGATTGGCCGATGGAAGTCTCCTAATAATAACTCCGGAGAGATTCGTATTTTCCCTAATCCGAGTAATGGTATTACATCAATTTTTAGCCTGCAAAAAATCGTGCGAATATGGTTAATCCCTGCAGACTGCGTTACAGATAATGAGACTGCCGATATCCCCGGGCTCTCTGCAAGTTTGACCTATGAAATAACCGAACTAGAAAGTAGTCAAATCAGAGATATCCCTTTACCAAATTTTAACATGCAAATAGCTTTAAACCTATCAGATGTAGCCGCCGGCTTTTACAGGATATTTTTTGAATTGGAATCAGGTGCTTTGTTTTGGGAAAACCTATACGTCGATCCAATGGCAGCTAGTATTCCGACTTTTGATTTTTTGGATGGTTTGTGTGACTAGAGATGCTTAGTACAGGACTTAAATAATAGTACTAAAACCTATTACACAAGCCCACAAGATTTATTTGCCAGAAATTCTATCTTTTTTGATCAAGTTAAATAATTGGCGAAGTGCTTCCAGAACTTTGAGTTCTGGAAGCACTATCCGGGGCTTGTCACAAAAAACTATACGCCCAATAAATCAACAGTATTTGAATAGGTAACCGAAGGAGTGTTGCCAGCTCCTGTTTTTGTTTAATTTTTGCTTTTTTATAATGATATAGATTAGCAGGAAAAACAGCGATTAGTAAAAGGATAATCCCGAATGCCGCATAATACCGGGTGGCTGAAAAGAGCAAAGCAAAGCCCAAGGCAATTTCAATAGCTCCTACCAGCATGTTTATTTTCTCCGGTGCAGGTACCCAGGGCGGTGTTATGCTTAGGTAGAATTTCGGTTTTCGGAAATGGCTAATCCCGGCAAAGATATAGAGCACCGCCATTATGATCAGAGAAATTAGTTTGATGATTGACATAGGTCAAATATAGGAAAAATACCGGAGGAAGGGGGGAAGGAGGAAGGAAGTGCTTCCAGAAACTTTGAGTTCTGGAAGCACTAATTAGAGGTATAGATTCTACCCTCTCCGTCTTTCCAACAAAATCATCATCATAAGGCCAAGAATAATTCTTTCCTCATCATCCGCATCAAAATTTTTCACTTTTGTTATTTCAAATTTCCTCCCAAAAAAAGAAGGTTCTTTTTTTAATCTTGCAATGATTTGATCATTCTTATCGGTCACCTTATAAGTCGGATTGAAAAGATACCCGGTAAAAATACTGAGTACCGGAATTTGACCCAGTAAAGAATCCATGACTTTTACCCAGCCATTTTCTTCTCTGATATGATATTGAAGCTGTTGGTTTTGATCAATCAACTCATATTCGGCTTTCCAGATGGAAGCCCATCCTTTTCGGGCAACTTTCCCGATTTCAGTTCCATTGCTATCGGTAAAACTATAGGCTGCGGAGAAGTCAATCCATTGATCCGCTTTAATTTTAAAATTTATTTTAGCTTTCGTCTCATCTGCATAAATGCTAATGTCTTCTTTTAGCTTAAACAATTTTTGCTTGACATAGGCAACTGTTTTACCATTTGCATCTAGCGCCGTAAAATCGTTAGAAAAGGTAGAAATTTTAAAAATGAACTTAACCGGAAATTTTAAATCTTTCATGTTTTATTTTTATTTGCCCGAACATACGATGTTTTTATAATAAAGATCTGATCATCTCCTTTTTATTGTTTGTTCTCCCGGAAATTTTCGTTAATTTTAGTCCATGGAAACAGCTCAACATCAACGGATGGCAATAAAAATACTTCTCCCCTTCCTAGGTTTGGTATTTTTGAGCTTTGGTACCTCTCCCCTGACAATGGTAGGAACGCCTCCTGATGAGATCTGCGATAATGCTATTGACGATGATAACGACGGCCTGATCGACCTTAACGATCCTGATTGTGAATATGAGATCATAGAACCCGTGTCGCTTATCCCAAATCCTTCTTTTGAAGACATGAATTGTTGTCCTAGCAACCGGAGTCAATTAAACTGCACAGATTCCTGGATCCAAGCTTCCGAACCGACGACGGACTACCTGCATACCTGCGGATGGATGGGTTGGGATGATTTTCCACCACCACTTCCTTTTCCTGACGGACAAGGGAGGCGAAGGACTTATTGAACTGCGAAACCTAACTATCTTTAACCGCTGGGGCGCTCAAATCTATCACGGCGCCGAATGGGACGGCAGGTATAAGGGTAATTTTGTTGACCCCGGTGTATTTACCAATATCGCCAGACTTAAAATGGAGGATGGGCTTGAGCGGCAGTTTGTCGGCTCGATCACGGTGCTGCGGTAAGACTTCTGATTGACCATTTTTTCATTTTAGCATCCATCATTATTTACAGTGTGAAGGATAAATTTTAACCAGGCTCTAAGTTCTTTTAAATATTTTCCTATATTAGTACCGACTCAAATTTTTTAATCTCAAAATACTACTCATGAAAAAATTAATTTCCACATTATTACTATCTCTTTTTTTTAGCCTCTTTTCTTTTTCCCAGGATTACGTTGTTCAGATCGCCGCTTTTGACACTAAAGTACCTTTAGATTATTTTAAAGACTTAAGCGGTATCTATCATATTGAAGATCATAATAATATTCATAGATATTATATCAGTGGCTTCAGTGGTCAATCGGCTGCACAAGAGACGGCAAAAAAAGCCAAAGGATTAGGATATAATGCTTCTGTCATCGACATGGATGAGATCAGAAGGATTTGCTCCCAATCTTGTGGCGCTCCTGAAATTCCAGGTCCGGGCAAAATTCAATCTATCTTTTTTGATTTTGATCAATCATTTTTGCGTGGCGAATCAAAACGTCAACTTGATCAGCTTAGATTGATTTTAGCCCAAAATGCTACCTACACGGTAGAGCTGAGTGCGCATACAGACGCTAAAGGTTCTCTTGAATATAATACCGCATTATCAATGCGAAGAGCGGTTTCAGCGAAAGAATATTTATTAACAAAAGTAATTTCTGCTGACCGCATCAAGGTCAGTACCTTTGGAGAAAATGCACCTATAGCAAAAAACGAATTAACCAGCGGAATAGACACACCAGCTGGAAGACAATTCAATCGTCGGGTACAACTCATTGTCCATAATTCAAGTGGAGCGATTGAGCCAGTTGTGGCGGAAATTTATGTTCCGAAGACTTTGAAGCAAGATTAAGAACTGCTACATCCAAGTGTATAGTCCCTAAGTAAGCGTACTGTAGAGGATCACCTGAAATTACTGGTCGAAGACGATGATAATGATTTGACATCAATCATTTGGCTGAAAATTCAGGGAAGTTTTCTCGCTTTTCCCTTCGCGCGCCCTCAATCCCTAAAGGGAAGTCCTCCCGCTTTCCCAGGAGGAGCGGGCTGCATTCCCTTTAGGGTTAGGGCGCGGGGTGGCAAAATCACGGAATTTGTCAAAGAACCTAATTTATTCATGCCTGAATTCAGGATTATCAAGCTCCTGGTGTCTGCCCATAAAGAGAAAGCCACAAAGTATTTCGCTTAATACTTTGTGGCTTCGCGGGAATTTAGCGGTAATCTGATTCCCGTAGGTACTCCTAAGAACAGGCTTACATACCTCCGGCAGTTAAAAAGCCTATGGTACTATTCTTCAAATAAAATCTTTTTGGTGAGGGTGTTTTCAGCATTGGACAAGCGGAGTAAAAATAGCCCTCCGAGCCCGGCTGGTGGGTTCAAAGTAAATTGCTGATCCGCATTGAAAAAATTCCAATAGCGTATACTTCTTCCATTGATATCGAAAAGCTCAACCGCCAGCGTTCCCTGAAAGTAATCTCCCGTCTCGATGATCATTTCATCTTGTACCGGATTTGGATTAATAGAAACCAGGTCAGCATTTATTTCCTCCGTACTGATAGGCAGTAAGGTAGTGAAGCTGTTGATATCGGACGAAACTTCTCCGCAACCATTTTCAGAGGAAACTCTCCAGTAATAGGTCGTAATTTGTTCCAATTCGAATGTCAAAGTATAAGCGCTGCCAAAAACAGTTGTAGACAAAATATCTGCTTCATCAAAATTTGGGAAAGAACTAATTTCAATGAGCTTTTCCTGTCCGTCAGCCGCTTCCCATGCAAATGTAGGCGTTAAGAGCTGGGTAGTACTTCCATTAGCAGGTAAATTTAAGGCAATCGGCTGTGGCGCCAAAAGCACTGCTATCGCTACACTGGTACTCGAACTGGCATCCCCGTCACCTGCCAATATTTCGAGATCAAAATTGTCTGCTTCCGTCAAATTTGATATCGTCACTGCGACTATCGAACCCGGTGTGGCAGGATTCTCACTAAAACTGGCAGTAGCTCCCGCTGGCAATCCTGCTACAGATAAATCGACCCCGGTATTGGCAAAATCTGCTCCGATGAGTGTTTCAAAAACCAGGTCTTCGGCAGTACAAGCGGTTAATTCAGTTGCTAAGGCAAAGATAGTTTGATCAGGAGGAAATTCCATCAAATAAAAACCTGTGGCCATATCAGAGACCAGTACTCTGCCCGAAGGTAATAAGGAATATACCCCCCAGGCACCTTTAAAGCCTGAATTATCAATCCCAGGATAGGTATCATAAAAATATTTTCGTACCACATGGCTAGGGTCGGTCGCATCAAAGACTTGTATGCCATCGGAATAATAGGAGACGTAAACCAAGTTATCCCTGACCATTGCGTTATGGGCAATATGATCAGGATTTTCATTATCTGCTTTAAACAGGTCGACAATTTCAATATCATTATAATCGGCGATATCCAGGCTCTTTACATAAGATCCGCCCGTCTCATCGCATAGGAAATAATGGCTGCCATCTTCTGACATCCAGCCGGAGTGGTTATAGCCGCCGTTTGGATAATTACTGAACGTACCTAAGATATTAGGGTTATTATAATCCGTATAATCGATCACTCTCATCCCTGAATTCCCTTGGTGTTCAATAAGAATATGGTCTCTGATAAAGACATCATGCCCGCCAAAGAAACCTGCATCCAGCAAAGTCGGTTGCGCCGGATTAGCCAGAGAAAGCACTTTCCCATTCGTAGCATATAAGCGGGCATTATCTTCGTCGATAAATATATTATGCGCTCTTTGGATAAATTCAAAAGAATCATAAACCACATCGACAGAGGCCGGTAAGCCTGAGAAGTCAATAATCTGCAAAGTACTATTGCCTTCGTCGGCCACGGCATACAGATAGTTTCCATAACTATGAAAGTCACGATGGATAATCCCGCTTCCCTGGGCTGCTGCCGGCACAAAAGCCACTTCTTGTAAAACCCCATTATCTGGTTCCAGGCTAATAAAGTGAGTCCCCATTGTTGAACCTATGACACCATACTCGACCCCATTGACTACGATTCCCCAGGTTTCGTTATACCTTCCGTAAAACATTTCAGGGAGGCTATCGTCTTGCCAGTTACCCAGGAAGATGCCCTCTTGAACCTGTGCAGTGCTTGTAGTGGGTAGTAGAAAAATGGTAGCCATAATGGCAAGAATAGTGTAGATTTTTTTAAGCATAGCTTTTTTGATTTTGAATTATTGAAATTTGAAGGTACTATTATTTTCAAAAAGATTAGAAGCCAGATACATTCTTCTTCCTTATCTTTACCTCTTTATCTAAAGGACGACAAACAACCAACCAATGCAAACCATTTTTATAGCGGATACCCTCCTAAAATTTTATAGCTTAAAAGGCACCCTCACTCCCCTACCCGGCTACGACGATTTGAATTTCAAACTAAAAACAGCAGACGGACATCAGTATACGGTAAAGCTCATGCACACCGGATGCGATCAACAATTTATCGATTTCGAATGCGCTATGTTGATTCACCTTGAAACGCGATTGGATAAAATAAGCACTCCAAAAGTAATCCGCTCGAAGGCCGGGAATCATTTTGAAATGGTTGAAGTAGATGGGCAGCAACGAATCTTTTGGATACTCTCCTGGTGTCAAGGAGCTATTATGGGACAATTCAAACCGCTCACTTACAAACTAATCCATAGTTTAGGAAAAACCATAGCACAGCTCACGAATGCTTTGGAAGGCTTTTCTCATCCTTTTATGAAAAACGGGCACGACTGGGAATTGACCAATGCCCTGCAATCCAGGCACCTGACACAATACGTTGAAGGTGAAACCCAAGCCATCGTAGAAGCGGTTTTTAATGTGTTTGAAAAAAGAATCCAGCATAAATTATCTACACTTCCCCACAGCGTCATCCACAATGATGCAAACGAAAACAATATCCTGATCAATTTTGATAAAAAAGGAATAGCAATCATCGACGGTATCTTTGACTTTGGGGATATCGGCTACCAGCCCACGATTTGTGAAGTTGCTGTTGCCTTAGCTTACAACGCTATGCTTTTTGAATATCCCCTTCGAGCCTGTTTTCATTTTTTAAAAGGCTATACTTCTATCCGAAAAATTCTGGACCAAGAGCTAGAGGTATTGCTCGACCTACTCAAAACCCGTCTGGCAGTGAGCATATCTCATTCGAGCTATAAACAATTGGAAGACAATGATCCTTATATCACTATCAGCCAGGCTCCTGCAAAGGCCACTTTATTGAAGCTCGAAAAAATACCGGATCCACTGGCACTCTATTTTTTTAGGGTCGCTTGTGGGTTATCCGTCACAGCGCAGTCAACTGCCGTCATGCAATTTCTGAATGACCCCGGTCGAAAAGCTTTTCCGGTGATGGAAGTTGATCGCTTTGATTGTATCCTCGACCTGAGCGTAGGTTCATTGCTGCTTGGCGCAAATCCGGAGGGCTTTACCTTAGCATCGCTCACCCAAAAAATCGGGCAGTTCAAAAAGGAACATTCTGCCAAATTTGCGTTTGGTCGGTATACGGAATCCCGTCGACTTTATGCCGCTGCTAATTTCGGAAACAGTGGCCACCCCACCCTGGAAAGACGAAGCAATCATTTGGGCATTGATCTTTTTTGCAAAGCGGGTACTCCTATTTTTGCGCCCTTCGATGGAACGGTGGAGATCAACACGGTGATTGATTTGCCTTTGGATTATGGTGGTCTTCTGGTATTGAAACATCAAACGGATCAGGGCGCTCCTTTTTATACTTTATACGGACATTTGAACCCAGATAGTTTGACCTTACCAACCGGTCAGGCCGTAAAAGCCGGAGATCAGATTGCGCTCATTGGAGAAGATCATGAAAACGGCGGCTGGCCTCCGCATCTGCATTTACAGATCATCATTGATCTGGCCGGACTCGGTAAAGATTTTCCCGGCGTCGCTTATGAAAGTGAAAGTGCCGTTTGGAAAGCACTCTGCCCCAATCCGATGTTATTGTTTGACGTACCGGATATTGAACTATTCGATGCTACCGTGGATACCGATCAACTCTTAGAAGAGCGAAAAAAAAGATTAGGTCATAACCTGAGCCTGACCTATGAAAAACCCTTGCATATCGTCTCGGGCTTTCAACAATTTCTCTATGATAGTCAGGCCCGTACTTACCTCGATTTTTATAATAATGTGCCCCATGTAGGCCATCAGCATCCTAAAGTCGTAACCGCTATTCAAGAACAAGCCGCTTTATTAAATACCAATACGCGCTACCTACATGAGAACATCCTCCAATATGCGGAACGGCTGACTGATAAGCTACCCGATCATCTGGCCGTTTGCTATTTCGTCAATTCAGCGACTGAGGCGAATGAATTAGCTATCCGAATGGCACGGGCTTTTACCAATCGTCATGACATGCTGGTCGTCGAATCCGCCTACCACGGGCATACCAGTACGCTCATTGATATCAGCCCGTATAAGCATGACGGCCCCGGAGGCAAGGGCGCTCCTGACTGGGTACATACGGTACCGATCGCAGACGATTATCGCGGACAATGGAAAAGGGATAA
>JBLHJZ010000191.1:0-8042 GCA_047619515.1 Saprospiraceae bacterium
GACGAAGCAGTAGCTTTACCGACGGATTTTTCAGCGAAGATTGCTAGAGATACGCAAAAATATATCCTGGAAGAAACCGATGTTACAAAAGCAGTAGATCCCTGGGCGGGCTCCTATTATGTAGAATACCTGACTGCCGAATTGGTTGCTAAAGCCTGGGCTTTGATCGAGGAAGTGGAAACACTCGGTGGGATGACCAAAGCCATAGAAAACGGTTTGCCTAAATTAAGAATCGAAGAAGCTGCAGCCAAAAAGCAAGCCCGAATTGATAGCGGACAAGACAAGATTATCGGGGTTAATATTTTTCAAACGGAAGAGGAAACAGAGATGGAACTGTTGGAAGTGGACAACACTGCCGTCCGTGATTCCCAAATCCAACGCCTGGCAGCCACCCGGGCCGGCAGGGATAAGGAAGCCGTTGAAAAAGCTTTGGCAACGCTCGAAGAATGCGCCAAAACCGGGGAAGGAAATTTATTAGAAAAAGCAGTTGCAGCCGCTCGTCACCGGGCAACCCTCGGAGAGATTTCTTCTGCCATGGAAAAATCTTTCGGACGATTTAAAGCCACCACCCGCTCCATCTCCGGAGTATATAGAAGCGAAATAAAAATGGATGAGGATTTTAAAAAGGCACAAGTACTAGCCGATGAATTTGCGAAAATAGAAGGCCGCCGACCACGGATCATGGTAGCCAAATTAGGGCAAGATGGGCATGACCGAGGCGCTAAAGTGATCGCTACCAGTTTTGCTGATCTAGGTTTTGATGTGGACATCGGCCCTTTGTTTCAAACCCCGGAAGAAGCTGCCCGACAAGCTGCTGAAAATGATGTGCATATCCTTGGGATTTCTTCTCTGGCAGCAGGGCATAAAACACTGGTACCCCAAGCCATCGAGGCGCTGGAGGCTTTGGGAAGAGGAGACATCATGGTCGTTGTCGGAGGAGTGGTTCCTCCACAGGATTATGATTTTCTTTATGAAAAAGGAGTGGTAGGTGTGTTCGGTCCGGGTACTGTGATTTCAAAAGCAGCGCAGGATATTTTGAAGATTTTGATCGGCTGATGCTAATTAGTTTTTTCAAGTTGATGTTGCACTAGTTCAATTTCTTTAATTAGTGGCTGTATTTGATTTTTAGCTGCTTGTTTATTAATCCAAATAATAAAAGCATAAAAGAAAGCCAATCCTATTATTGTTACTATTTTTAAATGGACAGTTAGCGGCAACACGCTTTCTGCCAGGCTATTGGACCAATTGTAATCTGCAGGATTTCCTAAGCCGAATAAGAATACACAATTAATGATAAAAGGAGGGATGGCATACCAATAAGCGGCAGAATTTAATAAGTCTGCTTGATGTTGCATAGCTTCTGCCTGGTGTGCAAGTTGACCTTTTACCGATAAATCTAAACGGTTTGTTATGCCCTGTGGTTTAGCTTTTCTTAATTTTAAAATGACATATGCAAACCAAATAATGGACATAGCGCAAGCCAACTTGGTAATTGGAAAGGGGATTTCATAAAGAAAGTACATGAAAATTAATATCCCAATTACTGAGGCAGAAATTTCTCTTATATCCCTTATTCTAATAACTTTTTGAATGCTACTCATTTTTCCATTCAGCTCTTTTACCAATTGAGCGGTTTCAATAGTGATATGTGCTGTCCGAGAAGAATTTTTCCAAATGTCTTTTAATTCTTGTTCTAACATATTATTTAATTTTTGGCTTTATACATTCAAATAATTCCCCTCGTATTCTTTTCATTTTTACTGCGATATAATTCTCTGATAAACCTATAATTAATGCTATTTCTTTATAGGATAAATCATCTAAATAAAGAACAATAAGTGAGGTGTCACCTTCATTTAAAGTAGCTATACATTCTTTTAAATACTGAAATTTTTCTTGTTCAAAAGTATCCACTTCTGGTTCTGCAGGTACAAACTGTATGGATTCAAATCTATCTATTTTGCTATTGCTCTTATCTAATTTCATTTTAGAGCGTAAACAAACATTGATTGCTATTTTATAAACCCAGGTATTAATAGAAGATTTGCCTTTGAAAGTTGAAAAGGATTTCCAAATTTGAAAAACAACTTCTTGAAAAAGATCTTGAGGTTCTAAAGGAAGAACTGCGTATATTCTACATATCCTAAATATTCTATGCTTGTTTTCTTCTAGTAATTCTTCAAAAGTTATTGCTTCCTCTTGCGCTTTCATATTGTTCAGGTTTCCTCGAAAATCATTCATTATTTACACTTCATTACCAGCAATACTATGGAGTAGTTTTTTGGATGAATTTATAAGTAAAAATTCAATAAAAAAACCACAGATTAGTATAAGGCTAATTTCCTTATATGATTCACCTAAAACCTGGGAACAAATTATCAGCGAAATAGCCCAGACTATGCTACTAATTATTTGAATTCTTGTAAAAACTTGATTTAGTTTTTTTGTGTTTTCCATTTTCTTAATTTTTAAATTATTGTTATTTATCGTCTCTATTAAGGTTAGTGACTAACTTTAAGAAAATATGACAAGAAAGGTTGATTATTTTAAAATAAAGCAAATTTAGCAGAATCTTTGAACAAGGCTAAACCCGAGGGGGTTTCAAAACCCATTGGGTTTAGATATTAACTAAAAAAACAACTCCATAGCAATCCGATCCGCCAGCAACTTCCCACGCTTAGTCAAAGTATAAACCCCGTCCATTTCGACGACCTGTCCAGCCTTTTTATATTCAGCCACCAGCTTCAAAAAATGATTTTTATAAAGCATCCCAATTTCCTCAATCTTTTGAATATCACAACCCCAGATTGTACGAAGACCCGTAAGAATGTACTCATTATACTGCTGCTCAAGGGTCAGTATTTCTTTTTCAAAAGGCAGCGTGTTATCCGTTAAAGACTTGATATACTTTGCATTATGCGCCACATTCCATTGCCGGGAAGAACCATCGAAGGAATGAGCAGACGGACCAATTCCCAGGTAAGGCTTCCCCTGCCAGTAAGCGGAATTGTGCCGGGAGTACCAGCCCTCTTTGGCAAAATTGCTGATCTCGTAATGTAGGTACCCAGCACGATCACTGGCATCGATGAGCATTTCAAATTGCCGGGCAGATTGTTCCTCGTCAACTGGTTTTGCTTTTTTATTTTTTACAAAATGATCCAAAGCGGTCCCTGGCTCAACGGTCAGGTTGTAACAGGAAAGATGTTGTACCCCATAATCAAAAACACGGTGCATGTTCTCCTGCCATTGTGCATCGGAAGTCGTCGGTGAGCCATAGATCAAATCGACAGTTAGGTTATCAAAGCCCATTTTCAAAGCCAGATCAATACAAATTTTGGACTCTTTGGCATTATGAGCGCGATTCATAAATTTCAAATCGGCTTCAGAAAAGGATTGAATACCAAGACTTAAACGGTTGATTGGCGTGTCCTTGAGCACTTGTAATTTTTCTAAGCTAAGGTCATCGGGATTAGCTTCCAAAGTAATCTCGGGATTCTCCCCAACTTCATACAGCTCAAATATTTGATTGAAAATAGCCGATAATTCCTCTCGGTCGAGCAGGGAAGGCGTACCACCTCCCAGGTAAATGGTTTCCACTTTTTCGCCCTTTAGGTAGTCTTTTTGCAGTTCCAACTCTCGAAGGATCGCATTGGTCATCTGCGATTTATATTTCAAAGAAGTTGAAAAATGAAAATTGCAATAATGACAAGCTTGCTTGCAAAAAGGGATATGTAGGTATATTCCGGACATTTGTGGTGAAACGATTGTATGTTGTACTCCGTTAGAAAATTACTTTGCTGGAAATTCGTTAATTAAAAATAAGTGCCTTCATTATCTCCGTGCTTCTCTGTGCCCTCTGCGGTTAATTATTAAAACCCCAGAGGAAAAGAGAGCCGCAGAGATGCTATAAACAGCCTTTGAAAAAAATCACTACAAAAGTAATCAAATCTCTGATCCCCCTATTGTTGTTGGTCGTAAACTTACCCGCACAAAAGCAATTTCTATTGCAACTCAAAGGCCTGGACAAGGAAGAAGCGTTTTTAGAAAAGAAACTGAAGTTCGAAGAAAATCTTCCCGACTCCCTTGCGGTTATCAAAGAGCTTAAAAAAGTGATTCGCCAATTACAAGACAATGCTTATATCGAAGCTTCCATCGATCAACTGGAGAGACGGGATTCCATTTATACCGCATACCTGAAAGTAGGTGATCTTTACGAATGGGCAAACCTGAAAAATGGGAATGTAGAAGATGCCTTTTTAAGCAAAGTAGGCTTCCGGGAGCGATTATACCAAAGCAAACCTTTTTATTATAAAGATCTGGTAAAATTACAGGAATCCCTTTTGGTATATGCCGAGAACAACGGCTACCCTTTTGTATCGGTATGGCTGGATAGTTTGCAGATTGGGGAAGGAAAAATAACGGCTGCCCTGATGATGGAAAAGAATCAACTGGTTTTTTTTGATAAGGTCAATGTGATAGGGGATGCTAAGATTTCGCAAGCCTATTTGCAAAGCTATCTCGGTATCAATGAAGGTGATCCTTTTAGCAAAACCCAGGTTTTGAAAATACGCAACCGGATCAAGGAATTACCTTTCCTGAATGAAAAACAAAATGCGACGATCACTTTTGCCGGAGAGAAAGCCACGGTCAATATTTTTCTGGAGCCCCGTAAAGCCAGCCGCTTTGATTTTATCTTTGGTTTCCTGCCCAACAGTAATGTATCGACTGGCCCTAATCCCGAGATTCGGCGTTTTCAGTTTACGGCAACCTTTGAAGCGGATATGCATAATCAATTTGCTCTGGGAGAGCGCATCTACCTGAAGTTCGAGCAATTACGGCCGGAGACCCAGGATTTGGAGATACAATTTGCCTATCCCTATATTTTAAATCTCCCCTTCGGAATTGATACCAAATTTAATTTATATAAACGGGACACCTCCTACCTTGACGTAATCTCTGACCTGGGGATTCAATATTTGCTGGAAGGTGGTAATTACCTCAAGGCATTTTGGAACCGTACCTCGACGAATGTGCTCAATGTCAACGAGCAGCTTATGTTGCAAAGCCGAAGATTACCTTCCAGCCTTGATGTGAGTAACTCTACTTTTGGCTTGGAATATAATCTCCAAAAACTGGACTATCGATTCAATCCCCGGAAAGGCTGGTCGCTCCTGGTACGAGGAGGTGCAGGCGTAAAGCAAATCAAAAAGAATAATGCGATTTTGGGTTTAGAAGACCCGGAAGATCTGGACTTTAGTTTTGAAAGCCTCTATGATACCTTGAATCTCAGCACTTTTCAATATAAATTTTCAACCCAGATTGAAGGATATTTACCTGTTTTATCCAATGGCGTCATTAAAGGTGGTGTTCGCCTGGGCGGGATATTTGCGGAGAATGCTATTTATCAAAATGAGCAGTTCCGTTTGGGTGGAAATAAAATTATGCGAGGCTATGATGAAGAAACGATCTTTGCCACCCGTTATGCAGTGTTTACCTTGGAATATCGCTTATTGCTTGGACAGAATTCCTATCTCTATACCTTCGGAGATTATGGATATATTGATAATAAAACAACGGCTATTGATCGTATCGAGCACCCTTTAGGCTTTGGTGCGGGGATTACTTTCGAAACAGGTGTTGGGATTTTTGGCTTTAGTTTAGCGCTCGGCCAACTCTCTGATAAGTCTTTCGATTTTCGGAATGTAAAAACGCATTTTGGGTATATTAGTTATTTTTAGGGGAGGACGGTACAGGGTTTATCGGTGTAACGGTATATCGGTATATCGGTTTCGCAATACCGGCGAACCGTTACACCGTAAACCGTTACACCCTGTACCGATAAACCGTTACACCATTTTCCTATTCTCGTAGTATTCTCATCCACTGATAAAGTTTCGAACCATATTTCGAGATATTAAAATAAGGAACCTGCCGGGCACCGAATTGTCGCCTGACCCTTTCAATAGTTTTGATGGTACTACCTTCGAAATCAAAGAGGTTTAGCCCTCGTTCATTTTTGGTATATTGGATAGCTTCCCAGACCAGGAGTATTCCGGCGCCACTACTGCGCAATTCAGGATTATCGCCAGCCATATGGTAGTAAGCACGATCGTGATCAATGAGGAGGTACAAAACCGAGTGAATTTGGTCTTTGTCGTCTATGGCAAAGAAAAGGCGCCGGGCGTTCTGTGCAGAGATAGTTTTATCGTAGTTTTTTAGATATTCAAGGGAGAAAGGAAAAGCTAGGCCTTGACGTTTAAAGCTCATCGCTTCCACTTCATAGTATTCCTCAATAGATCGATCCATGACTACCCGGATCGTTTCTTTTGCCTTTTTTATTTTATTGTTTCGATAGTCCGCGCTAAAGTTATTATACACTTTGTCCAGGTCGCTGAGATCGTCAATGATATAAGAATATTGGGTAGTTTGTTGAAAACCTTTCCAATAAAAAGGCAGCCAATCCTTTAAATCATAAAAACAGTTTTGATTAAAAAAAGCAAAAGGAGGTAACTGTTCAATAAGTGCTTTGATGGCTTTATGTGCTTGCGAGGAGGAACGAAAATTCCTGCTCAAATAAGGCCCTAGAAACTTAGTAAGGAATGGCATCGTGGATACTGAGAATGGCCCGCTCTTTTTTATTTGATAGGGAAGAGAAGCGATGATTTTCTCCGATTTTTCAACTAGCACTACATCCCAGTCTTCGGTAGCTGCCTGACAGACCGCATCCAAATACCAGGGTCGCGCAAAAATAGGAAGCTCCGTTTCCTGCTCGCAGAATAGTTGGTATTTTAATTTATTCTCCGTACTCATTTTCTATTGATCCTGTTTTTACCGAGGAACGATTTTCCAAAGTAATAAAAATACTCCGTTGCTACCATTTCATGTATCTGAAAAGGAAACTCTTCTACCGGGAATCGTTGCAGGTGAAAAGCCGTGGAATCGTTTTTTAGCCCCGCTGTTCCAAAAGTAATGTCTAATAATTGTTCCTTTTTTATAGTCTCAAAAAAAGAAGTAGGAACACCGTGATCAGTAAAAGGAAAAGCAAAAGCCTTTACGTCCTGTGGGAAATTATTATTTATAAAGTACTGACTATCTTTGGTTTGTCTGATTTGTTCTGTCGAAGTTAAATCACTGTACAAAGGATGATCGACACTGTGCGATCCGAAAGTATATCCTTTTTGGAGCAGACGATTGATCTGTTCTGTACTCAGATAAGGTTGATATTGGTTTAAAAAATCATCAAAACTTATTTCCAGGTATTCCGCAATCTCATCGAGGACTTTTCGATTTTGATAATTGACTTTAAGGATCGCTTGTTTGATATGCGGAACGCCAAGTCGCTGTCGAATAATTTTTTCGGTAGCTGCAGAAATTTTGCTTTTTTCAAGATGATCGATTAGCAAACTTGCTTTATAACGAAAAAATAAATCCCTGTTGTCAACGAATGCAGCGTTCAAAAAAATGGTGGCAGGCACTCCTTTTTTAGAAAGGATTGGTTCTATAAAATCATAGACTTCCCGCAGTCCGTCATCGAAGGACAAAAAGAAAGTGTTTGCTTCGAAAGGCTTCCCGCTTTTCAATTGATCCACCAATCCCCGAAGATCAATTGGGGTATAATTTTTCAATAAAAAATCAATATCTTTTTCAAAATTCTTCACTGTTCGTAATGGATATAGATGTTGAATATGCGACAAAGGCACCTCATTTTGAACACTATGGTAAAAGGGTAAGAACAGTCGTTGCCCGCTTATACTAATCAACCATTCCAAAGGAATTTTTGTAGCTAGTGGCTGGAAGATTTTGAGCAAACGTTTTTTCATTATTTGATGACCAGTGATTTGTTAAATTTTTAATTGGAAGTGCAAGTTACAAACTTGCGGTTATTCGAAATATGTGTCATCCCGAATTTTTCAATAATTAGAAGGTTATTAAAGTGTTAATCCTTCTTTTTGCTGCCGAAAAAACGGCATTAGGCATTAGGTTTTCGGTGATCTCCGAATGCCGAACACCGAATGCCGATCTTACTATAATTTATAAAGACC
>JBLHJZ010000192.1:0-8025 GCA_047619515.1 Saprospiraceae bacterium
GACAACTTTTTATTAATAACCGTCAATGTCAAAACTATAGTAATCAAAATGGAAAAACAATCTTCTCCAATTGTCCTTTTCGACGGCGTTTGCAATCTATGCAACGGAGCGGTCAAATTTGCGATCAAAAGAGATAAGAAAGCGGTTTTGCATTTTGCTTCTCTTCAGTCCGATCTGGCCGGTGAACTTATGCGGAAGCATAATATAGAGGAGCATCAGTTGAAGACTTTTATATTTATTGAAAAGGATAAAGCCTATACCCGATCGACTGCCGGACTTAAATTGGTCAAAAGTTTTGGTGGCGTGTGGTCTTTACTTTATGCGTTTATTATCATCCCTAAACCAATCCGGGATGCCGTTTATAATCTTATTTCCAATAATCGTTACCGCTGGTTTGGTAAACAAGAATCCTGTATGATTCCTACTCCTGAAATCCGTGCTCGTTTCCTCGGTTAATTTCTTGAACTTTCCTGTTTTAATCCTTAATTTCGCAGCTCTTTGGAACCAAAGAGACTGCATGTACGTATTTGCATAAAATTTAAATTTATCATGTCAAAACACACAGAAATTTTAAGTGTCCTTAGCGACCCTAAAATAGGAACGGAAATTACCCTTAAAGGATGGGTGCGCGGATTTCGTCAAAATAGATTTATCGCGCTCAATGATGGATCGACAATTAATAATATTCAATGTGTTGTTGATTTTGAAAATACAGAAGAAGCAACGCTTAAGCTAATTACTATAGGTGCAGCGCTTCATATTAAAGGAGAGCTAGTCGAAAGTCAGGGAAAAGGCCAAAGCGTAGAAATTATTGTTAAGACAATTGAGGTTTTAGGAGCATCGAACCCGGAGACTTATCCCATTCAGCCTAAAAAACATTCGTTTGAATTCTTACGCGAAAACGCTCATTTGCGGACACGGACAAATACGTTTGGTGCGGTAATGCGCTTGCGTTCCTCTTTATCGTTTGCTATTCATAAGTACTTCAATGACAACGGTTTTTTCTATATGCATACGCCTATTATTACAGGAAGTGATGCAGAAGGAGCAGGAGAAATGTTTCGGGTCAGTGGTTTGGATACTAAAAACCCTCCGCTAACCGAAGATGGGCAGGTGGATTATTCGCAAGATTTCTTTGGGAAAGAAACGAACTTAACGGTGTCCGGGCAATTAGAAGCCGAAGCTTATGCCATGTCATTGGGTAAAGTATATACTTTTGGACCAACTTTTAGAGCCGAAAATTCAAATACCTCTCGTCACCTTGCAGAATTTTGGATGATAGAACCAGAGGTTGCATTTATGGATTTGGCAGGTAACATGGATTTAGCCGAAGATTTTTTGAAATCGGTTATCAAATATGTTTTAATTAATAATCAGGATGATTTGTCGTTTTTAAGCAATCGATTATTAGACGAAGAAAAAACAAAACCACAAGCGGAAAGAAGTGAAATGAGTTTGATTGAAAAATTAAATTTCGTTGCAGAAAATGAATTCAAGCGGATAAGTTATACGGAAGCTATAGATATTTTACGCAATTGTAAACCAAACAAAAAGAAGAAGTTCAACTATATAATTGAAGAGTGGGGCGCAGATTTGCAAAGCGAGCATGAGCGGTTTTTAGTTGAAAAACATTTTAAATGTCCGGTGATCTTATACAACTATCCTGCAAATATAAAAGCCTTTTACATGAGGCTGAATGAAGATGGTAAAACGGTTTGTGCAATGGATATCCTGTTCCCTGGCATTGGTGAAATTGTAGGAGGGGCTCAACGTGAAGAGCGACTAGAAGTGTTAAAAGAGAAAATGGCAGCGTTGGATATTTCCGAAGAAGAATTGTGGTGGTACTTAGATTTACGTAAATATGGTACTGCCGTTCATTCAGGATTTGGATTAGGTTTTGAACGTTTGGTAATGTTTGCAACCGGAATGACAAATATCCGGGACGTTATTCCTTTTCCACGAACACCAGGGAAAGCGGAGTTTTAGATCATCAGCTCGAGTCTGTATTAAAAGACTCGCTGGAATATTGAAAGTAAAATAATGGCCACGAAGACACAAAGACACCAAGAGATAATTCGGTTTTAGTGCCTTTGTGCCTTCGTGGCAGGATTAAATTTTGACTCTATTAGCAGAAGTGTACTTTTAAGACAGCCTCTTGACTTTGAAAAAAACGCTTATTAAACATTATAGGTTTGATAAGCGTTTCTTATTCTGTTTGTAATATTAAATGTAGATATGCTAAAAGTTCAAAACCTTACCAAAGAATATAATAGTGGCCATAAGTCATTGACCGTATTGGATGATGTCACTTTTGAGGTCAAACAGGGAGAAACCATTTCGATTGTTGGTTCTTCGGGGAGTGGCAAGACCACATTGCTGGGTTTGTGTGCCGGACTCGACCGCTCCAGTAGCGGCTCAGTAGCGCTCAACGGAGTCTCACTGGCCGACCTAAATGAAGATCAGCGTTCGGCGCTCCGGAATGAACACGTCGGATTTATTTTCCAGAATTTCCAGTTGATTCCTACCCTCACTGCACTCGAAAATGTGATGGTACCTCTAGAGCTTAAAGGAGAAAAAGATGCCGCAAAGCGTTCCATGGAATTGTTGACGAAGGTAGGTTTGGCAGATCGTTATGATCATTATCCTACGCAGTTGAGCGGGGGAGAGCAGCAGCGGGTTTCTGTAGCCAGGGCCTTTTCGAATAACCCCAAAATTCTTTTTGCGGACGAACCAACCGGTAACCTTGACGAGGAGACTTCCCAGAAGATAGAAGATTTGATTTTTGAATTGAATAAAGCTTCCGGGACGACGCTGGTACTGGTTACCCATGATCTTGAGCTGGCTGCCAAGACACAGAAAATCCTTCGCTTGAAAGGAGGGAGGGTTGTGGAGAATAAAGAATTAGAAATTGAGAATTAGGAATTCTTGCCCTTCGAGCCCTGTCCTGAGTTTATCGAAAGATAGCGATGTCATCTTGAGCATTGGCGCTGGCTTGATACAGTGTATCAAATGTGTTAGCTACAGTGAGTCGAAAGAGAGTCGATAAAAAAAGCCTGGTCATCAGGTATATTGATGATCAGGCTTTTGTAATCTCATGAAAGAAATCACTAAATAAATCTCATGTCGCCCCGGTTTTAAGCGGGATGATATATTTGCTTTACTTACACATTATTTCGTTATTATTTTGCCAGTACTGACCAATTGGTTTTCAGTTGTAATTTGATAAAAGTACATTCCAGCCGGTAAATTGCCTCTGTCAAAAGTAAAGGTCATGTCATAAAAACGTTCGCTACGAACGAGCCTTCCAGCTACATCATAAATATAAAAATCCAAAGGGGGATGGATCGACGCTCCTTCTAACTCAAACGTAGCGAACTGTGAGACCGGATTGGGATAAACCTTGATATCTGTTTTTGGAATGTAGATTTCGTGGTCACTTACTATTATAAAATCAGTCCACTCAAGCCCGCCAATGACATTGCAAACGCTATCAGTAGTGAGTGGAGCATAGTAATCAAAAAAGATAGCTGCACTATTTTTAACTAAACTTCCTTCAGGATTGTCGGGTTTTTGGGTTATCCGATATTTAACAAATCCATGAGAAGCCGCCTCGTTAGTACTGCTATCTATTAACATTATGTTGTCAAAGGTGAATTTCAGGATACCATTATCATAGACTTCGAATTCGTAGTCATGACTGCTTGCTCCCGGACGCACTGTTTGTGGATCCAGAAAAGGCGAAATAGTATCCCGAATCACCACCCTGATTGCCGTGTCGGTACCCACATTTTGAAATTTAATGTGGTATGTTAAATCGGTTGTGCTGGCGATCTTTAAGCTGTCGCCGTAGCCTTTGGGATAGCCCCTCTTAACTTGTGAGCCAAACGTAATGGGGACGTTCTCTTGACAATCAGTGGCCAAGAAATGATCTTTATCATCTTCCGGAAGTTGTGTATAGAAACCGGTGGTATAATCAGTTCCGCCGCCAGCTACGCAGCCTTCGACTGCGATGCTGGGGCTGATACTGTTTCCGGGATGACCTGCTATTTGTTTTGCTGACAAACGATACGTAGATCCGTTGGCTGGTTCAGCGAATTTTATTGTTTGCCCACTTGCTAATATTGGGCCGTTAGGCTCTTGAAGGCCAATAAGGATATCTTCGACTACGATGTAATCAAGTCCTGCTGACATGGCTTGTCCACCTACATTAGAAATCTCAAAACGTACGGAATCTCCATCGCAGTAGCCGTTTACGGCGATTTCAGCACCGTTGTAAACAGGGCATATTGCATCAGGTGTTATGTGTGCTTTGATATAGTGTGTCTCTGACAAGAGGGCATCGCAGGATGCTTTGACGGTGATGGGGAAACTTCCGCATTCTCCGATATCCAGGCCCCCGACTTCGAAAGTGTATAGACTATCGAAAAATCCAGCAATTGGTGGTCCGGAAGAAACATAAGTGAAATTATTACTTATGACCAATCCTACTTCTATTCCTTGTGCCGCTGTTGTGCCGTGATTGCAATAATTAACCATAAAGGTTGATTCCTCGCAAACCGCTACAAATGGGGTGGATATATCTATTTCCAGGTCAGTACATAAGGCTATATCTGTATCTTGCTGTATTGCAAAATCTCTGATTAAAGTGGTATTTTGATTTGGGAAATTTACGTTCCATCCTGTAAGGCAAGGAATCCAATACAAATTAGGCGTTACCACAGAGACCACATAAGATCCAATATCTACGGGAATATCGTAGTTTCCAAATTCATCTGTAACACCATAGTAGGTCTCTACGCCCACAGCTTTTACTGTCCAGGTTCTAATACCTGTTTCAATTCCACCATCATTTGAACAATTGTCATTGTAGTCATAAAAAACATTTCCAATGACATGATTGGTGAACACTTTTTTCCCTTCATTATCGGTTTTGACCAAGAGTATATCTTGTGGAAAAAAGGTAGCAGGCTCGGAAGTAAAACCAGCAAAAACTAGTCCTCCAGTAGCTGTTTGTACAAGATCATTTGCTGCATCTATACCTGTTCTTCCGTAGTTTTCTTGCCAAATAAATTCTCCATCATTATCTATTTTGAGAAGAGAAGCTTGAAGATCAACACCGAAATCCGAAAACCCAGCTAAAACAAAACCATTGTCTTTTGTTTCTACTATAGCTCTTGCCTCCTCTGTGATTGAATTTAGTCCATAATCTTTTCCCCACACAAGGTCTAGATTAAGCGTCACCTCATTATCATGCAGCTTGATTACATAAAAGTTACTATTATTTCCTTTTTTACCTGCAATTACATAATCGCCATCTGAAGCTTGTATAATATCGTAAGCTACATCATTTTCTAATCCTCCAAAAGTATCGCGATCTAATTCATCACCTATATCATTTATCCTGACTACGAATACCTGGCTTAGGCTGTTATCACCAATAGAGCCAACGATAATGAAGTCCCCTCCAGGTGTTTCAATTATGTCACGGCCTACTCCGCCAACGGTATTAGGGATAGTCGTTTCCCACAAAGGTTCTAATACAGCATCTGTTTTGACGACATAAATAGAATTATCACTAGTACCGGTAAGAATAATTCCTCCATCTTGCGTGTTTTGAAGACCAAAGCCACGATCATCTTGATTTGTACCAAAGAAATTTCGCGTTACAAAAACACCATTTTTGTCAATTTTTAAAAGAAAAACATCCCGTCCGGCGAAAGGGCCTCCCATGTTAGTTTCTCCCACGATTACCAAACCCTGGTCTGGGGTTTCTATTATATCGTATGCAAAATCTGGCGATAAATCAGCCGAACCGAATGTATATTCCCATAATATGGTTCCATCAACATCAACTCTTAATACATAAAATTCAAAATCGCCCTGGTTGGTAAACTTTCTACCTGCGATTGCATATCCTTGGTCTATTGTCTGAATGATTGCTGTTGCTTCTTCATCTGCACCGTCCCCATAATACTTCTCCCATCCCTGTGCATCTGCAGATAACGATAATAAAAGCCCTAAGACTACCAGGCTACCAATCCCGGTAAGTCTTATTAAAGGCTTTATTATATCGTTTATAAATCTCATGAAAATAATATTTCTTTTGTTTGTATAAGAATACGATACAAATATGCACACGAATAATGCTAAGAACAAAGACAAAAATAGTAGTTTGTTGAGTAAAATATTATTCATTATTTTAGTTATTTTTACGTTATATTTATAAAATATACTGATAATCAGTTATTTATGTTAATTTTTTTTGTAATTAAATATTCTTAATGTTGAACATATTAATAATTAAATAGATGCAAAAAAGCCTTTTAGTTAGAATATTAAGAACCTGTTCTAAGAAAGAATTCCGGGACTTACAAAAATGGCTTGCCTCTCCTATGCATAATCTACGCAAAGATGTTGCTAAACTTTTCGAGTATCTAATGGAGGAAGATCATTTGTACAACGATAGTTTTCTGGATAAAGAGGCTGCATTTAAGTGGGTTTTCTCAAAAGAAGCCTATGATGATGCCAAAATGAGACAAACTATGTACTTCACGACAAAATGCCTTGAAGCGTTTTTGATCTATGAAGCGCTTCTGGAAGATGAAGTACGTGCCCGGACTGCCTTGGGGAATGTGTACCGTAAAAGAAAACTGGATCAACCATTTCAAAAGAACATGCGGGAAACAGAAAAGATTCAAAAAGAGCAAGAGTATCGAAACGGCCAATTTCTGCACAACGAATACTTTATTCAGCAGGAAAAATACTATTACCTGAGTGGCGTCAAAAGATTGGAGCTGAATCTCCAAAAAATGTCAGATGCACTGGATGCTACTTATATCGCTGATAAGTTACGACAAAGTTGCCTGATGCTGGCTCACCAGGCAGTGTATAAAAAACAGGAATACGAGATCGGGTTACTGAATGATGTATTAAATGCAGTACGGGAAAAAGGATTTTTAGATCATCCTGCTATTGCGATTTATTATTACAGCTATATGGCTCAGACGGAAAAAGAAGATGAGAGTCATTTTTTAAATCTTCGACATGAAATTACCCAGAATGGGCATCTCTTTCCCAAAGCTGAAATCAGGGATATTTATTTGTTGGCGATTAATTATTGCATCGGACGGAGTAATGCAGGGATGCCACATTACCTGAGAGAATTGTTTGAACTATATCGCCACGGCTTAGCACAAAAAGTTTTATTTGACGGGAAAGTGCTTTCTAGGTATACCTTTATCAATGTCGTGACGAATGCGACTATCCTAAAGGAATATGAGTGGACTGGATCTTTTATTAAAGAATATAAGCAGTACCTGGAAAATAAATACCGGGACAATATTGTAAGCTATAGTTTAGGAAAGCTACTTTTTGAAAAGAAAGAATATGATGCAGCCATGAGGTTGTTTAATCAGGTAGATTATGACGATATTCTAATGAATATGAATTCAAAAGTTATGCAGATACAAATGTTTTACGAGCTCGATGAATTTGATGTCTTAGAATCCTTTCTTGAAAGTACCAGAGCTTATTTGTTCCGTAAAAAAGTGATTGCTTACCATCGGTCTACATTTAAAAACTTCTTAAGGTTTACAAAAAAACTAGTCAAAACGAACCCATACAGCACCGCTCAACGAGACAAACTCCAAAAAGAGATCGAAGAAGCCTCTCCGCTGACGGAAAAGAAATGGTTGTTGGAGAAGTTGGAGGATTTGTAAAAGGTTGAAAGGAGGAAATAGTCGATAGATTATAAATTGAAACCTTGTTTTTTTAAACAAGTGCTAACTTGTCATTTCGAGTGAGCGCAGCGAATCGAGAAATTGTCATTTTGAGCATTGGCGCTGGCTTGATACAGTGTATCAAATGTGTTAGGCGCAGTGAGTCGAAAGTGAGTCGAGAAAAAAAATGCAGTAGGTTTGGCTCTTTTGCCACCTACTGCATTGGTCTAATGTGCGATTAGCTTCCCGCCAATAATTAATTTATTCTTTGTTTCTATTTGAAAGAAATATAGTCCTGTTGTTAATC
>JBLHJZ010000193.1:0-8000 GCA_047619515.1 Saprospiraceae bacterium
CATCACCCTCGAGAGTGATCTATATAAAACCTATCCCGGGTAATGAAGGAAATCTCGCCATATTTTATCACCAGGTTGAAACTAATTTAGACTATACCCTCGAACTTAGCACAACTGAAACAGACACGCTTAATTTTAATTTTTTAACGATTCTCTCTTATTGTTGTTTCGATTCTTCGATGTCAGAATTATTATTTAATGATACTTCTATACCAGCCGAATCTGAAGATTTCTATGTACTTACAAAAGAATAATCCTCAGTGATATTTTCTAACGAAGAAATTAACCTGCTAAGAATACTATTTTAAGTAAATTTATAACAAACAAGCAAAGAATGAAATTCTGTCTTCTTATTTTAGGTTTATGCATTCATACATTTTCAACTGCTCAAACAGATACTCGTATCTACGATATTATTGATGCTGTTTCTTCGGAAAGGATTAAGGCAGATATAACGACCCTTGCAAATTTTGGGACTAGACATACTTTGAGCGATACACTTTCAGAATCAAGAGGTATAGGAGCTGCTCGAAGATGGATAAAAAAGGAATTCGAATCAATCTCTAAAGATTGTTCCAATTGTTTAAATGTCTTTTATCAAAAAAACCTCATCAAGGAAAGCGAGAATAAACGTATTACTCAGGACGTTTGGGTTGTGAATGTTGCTGCTGTACAAAAGGGTAGCAAATACCCAAATAGGTATATTATTATGAGCGGTGATATTGATTCCAGGGTGAGTGACCCTAACAATTCAACCTCAGATTCTCCTGGCGCAAATGACAATGCCAGCGGAATGGCCGGAGCGATAGAGGCTGCCAGAGTTCTCTCAAAATACACTTTTGAAAGTAGTATAATATATTTAGGATTAAGTGGTGAAGAACAAGGGCTGTTCGGTGGCAAGGGGTTTGGAGCGTATGCCGTAACCCAAGGTTGGGAAATTATTGGGGTTCTTAATAACGATATGATCGGGAATATTAGAGGAGTCGATGGTATAATAAGCAATAAAGATTTTCGAATTTTCTCTGAGCCTGTTCCCCCTACAGAAACCGACAAGGAACGAGGTAAACGAAGGTTTTATGGTGGTGAAGTAGATGGAGTTTCAAGACAATTAGCGAGATACGTATTTAAAACTACGAGAACCTATATGCCTGAAATGAACCCGATGATGATCTATCGATTGGATCGTTTTGGAAGAGGCGGCCATCACAGACCATTTTGCGATCTTGGATTTCCAGGAATTCGAATTATGGAGGCGCACGAAAATTATACGCAGCAGCATCAAGATATTCGTACAGAAAATGGAATTGACTATGGAGATAAACTAGAATATGTAAACTTTGACTATGCAAAAAAACTCACCGCAGTAAATGCGATATCTATGGCTAGTCTAGCCTGGAGTCCTCCTACTCCTAAGAATATTGAAATTGGCGGAATTGTAGAAGCTTCCTCAAAACTTAAGTGGGACAAGGTAGATGGCGCGCTCGGATATAAAATATATTGGCGAGACACTACCTCCCCTACGTGGGACAACAGTCGATATGTGGGAGACGTTTCAGAATTTACATTAGACGGAATCGTAATTGATAATTATTTTTTCGGCCTTGCCGCAGTGGGCCGGGATGGTCACGAAAGCGTAGTAGTGTTTCCAAAAGAAATTTTTAGATAAATATAATAAGATGAAAAAAATCATACTCTCATTACTCCTATTATTATTAGGCTTCAGTTGTTTTTCACAAAAATTTACACGCCAAGATGAACTAAGAGGAAGTATAACTCCAGAACGTGAATGGTGGGACCTAAGGCATTACGATCTAAAGGTTGAAGTGTTTCCGGATAAAAAATTTATTAAAGGGAGTAACACAATCATTTACAATGTTTTAGATAGAGGTAAAATAATGCAGATTGATTTACAATTGCCGATGAAAATTAATTCTGTAGTCCAGAATGGTAAGAGACTCAAATTCGAAACCGAAGGAAGTGCACATTTCATCAAATTATCTGAAAAACAAAAAGTCGGGAAAGACTACGAATTAACTATTTCTTTTTCGGGAAAACCAATTGAAGCAAAAAATGCTCCCTGGGATGGCGGCTTTTCCTGGACTAAAGACAACAATGGCAAGCACTTTATTGCTACATCTAATCAAGGGATTGGAGCTAGTGTTTGGTGGCCAAATAAAGATCATTATTACGATGAACCGGAAAACGGTATTACCATGTCAATAACAGTTCCTAAAGATCTTATGGACGTATCCAACGGCCGCTTAATTGAGACCATTGACAATGGTGAAACTAAAACTTGGATATGGAATGTCGTTAATCCCATTAATAATTATGGCGTTAATATCAATATTGGCGACTATGTAAATTTTTCTGAAAAATATGAGGGGTTAAAAGGTGCTTTAGATATGGATTATTATGTACTACGTGATAATTTAGAGAAGGCCAAAGAACAGTTTACTCAGGCCCCACTAATGATGCGCGCCTTTGAATATTGGTTTGGCCCTTATCCTTTTTATGAGGATAGTTTTAAACTTGTTGAAGCCCCTTATTTAGGAATGGAACATCAAAGTAGTATAACTTATGGAAATAACTATCAAAATGGCTACTTAGGGAATGACTTATCTGACTCAGGCTGGGGGCTTCGCTTTGATTTTATCATTATTCACGAATCAGGTCACGAGTGGTTTGCCAATAATATAACGCACATAGACGTAGCAGATATGTGGATCCATGAAGGCTTCACTGCTTATTCTGAAAATTTATACCTCAACTATCATTTTAGTGACGAAGCTGCGTCCGAATATGTATTGGGAACACGAAGGCTCGTTAAAAACGATCGTCCAATAATTGGTGTTTATAACGTAAATCAAGAAGGTAGCAGTGATATGTACTACAAAGGAGCGAATCTTCTTCATTCCCTGCGACAAATTATAAATAACGATGAAAAATGGAGAGCTATTCTTATAGGCCTAAATAAAACATTTTACCATCAAACTATTAGCAGTAAGCAAGTTGAAGAGTATATAAGTAAAAAGAGTGAAATTGATCTCGGCAGTTTTTGGGACCAATATTTACGAACCATTGAAATACCGAAAATAGAATATAGCGTTTCTGGAAAAAGTTTGAAATACAGATATACTAATATCGTGGAGGATTTCGATTTACCGCTTATATTAATTATCAACGACAAAGAAGAGTGGATCACTCCTACTTCCGAATGGCAGACAAAAGAGTTTTTAAGCGATCTGAAAACTGTGCTTGTTAAACGTGACTTTTATGTTGAAAGTAAGGATTTTAAGTAGTGATGATAATGGGTGAAAATTAAGCGAAAAAATATACCTCCTTGTCCCTGATGCTAATATCCGGGAAACTAAAAAACGGAAAAACCAAAGCTATACTTTCCAAGAAATATAGAACGGCGGAAATGGTTGCATCTTAATCACGAAAATCAAAAACAAAGTATATCTCTTACCTTTTACAAGTTGGAGATTAAGACTCCATAAATAGGATGGAAAGAAGCTGTAAAAGCAACATTATAATCAGGTTGGATCAACAGCACCGTAAAAAGTTTAGGAGATGGAAGCGAGAATAATATTTGAGTTCCTTCAGTATTATTTATGGTATATTTAAAACATCAAATTATAACTACATGAGATTATTATTAACACTTCTATTCATAAGTTTTACCCTTTCAGTTCAAGCTCAAAAAAAGAAAGACAAAAAAGAGGAAATGCCTAAATGGGATGTCGCCAATCCCGGGACAGATTTCAACTATAAAGAACACAGTTTTTCTACTGATGAGGGTACTTGGATGAATCTAGACGTAAGTCCCGACGGACGAACGATAGTCTTCGATATGCTGGGCGATATCTATTCTATGCCAATCAGCGGCGGGAAAGCGAAAGTACTTCGGAAAGGAATTCCTTTTGAAGTTCAACCTCGATTTAGTCCAAACGGCTCAAAGATTTCTTTCACAAGCGATGCTGGTGGCGGAGACAACATTTGGATTATGAATACCGATGGAAGTCAAGCAAAACAAATTTCAAAAGAAGATTTTAGACTGTTGAATAATGCCGTTTGGTCACCTGATGGAAACTCATTAATCGCACGGAAACATTTTTCTTCGGGGAGAAGTTTAGGCGCAGGCGAAATGTGGCAATATCATATTACTGGGGGTAGCGGACTTAAATTAACAACACGCAAGAATGATCAGCAGGATGTAAATGAACCTTTTGTCTCTTATGATGGGAAATATCTTTACTATAGTGAGGATGAGTATCCAGGCGGATATTTTCAGTATAACAAAGATCCCAACGATCAGATTTATGTTATTAAACGCTATAGTTTTGAAGATGGAAAAACCGTTACAATTACCGGCGGACCTGGAGGTGCTGTGAGACCAACACCGTCTCGCGACGGAACAAAACTTGCATTTGTAAAACGTGTGCGCGAACAAACAGTTTTATATATTCACGATTTGGAAACTGGGGAAGAGTGGCCAATCTATGACCAATTAAACAAAGATCAACAGGAAGCTTGGGCCATTTTCGGACTGTATCCAAACTTCAGTTGGATGCCCAATAACAATGAAATTGTTTTCTGGAGCGGCGGAAAAATTCATAAAATAGACATCAACGCTTTAACAACAACCAATATTCCATTCACTGTAGATGTAAAAATAGATTTAGCAGAAACAGTTCATTTCAACACTCCTATTGAGAAAGATAGTTTTACACCGAAAATGATTCGACAGGCAGTGACATCTCCTGACGGAAAACTTTTATTATTCCAAGCATTAGGATATATTTGGGTAAAAGAACTACCTAACGGCATCCCTAGCCGGCTAACATTTGGCACCGATTTTGAATTCGAACCACAATTCTCCCCAAACGGAAACGATATTGTTTACGTTGTTTGGAACGATGTTGAAAAAGGTGCCATTTTTAAGATTTCATCGTCTGGTGGTCAACCTCAGAAACTTACTTCAAAAAAAGGGATTTATCGCACACCTTCCTATGGTCCTAATGGAGGCTCTATAGTTTTCAGAAAAGAGAGGGGAAATACGGATCAAGGTTTTTCATTTACAAAAGAACCAGGAGTCTATATAATGGATAGCGACGGAAGCAATGAAACTAAGATTACCGTAAAAGGACAACACCCCGTGTTCACAGTTGACGGGAAACGTATCTTTCTTCAAACTGGAGGTAGTTATGGCGGCGAAATCACGAAGAGCCTCATTAGTGTAAACCTTCAGGGGAATGACGAAAAAATACATCTCAAATCGAAATACGGTAATCGATTGGTACCGAGCCCGGATAATAAATGGATCGCATTTTCGAATCTTCATAAAGTCTATTTAGCGCCCTTAGTATTAAACGGGCAAACCATAGATTTAGATAGTAAGTCAAAATCAGTTCCTGTATCACAAATAGCAAAAGATGCAGGGATAAATATACACTGGTCGCCGAATAGCAAAAAGGTAATGTGGACTTTAGGAGATGAATATTTTAGTAATGAGATTAAAAATCGATTTACATTTCTTCCGGGTTCCCCAGAAAAGATTCCAGACATCACTACTGAAGGAGTTAAAATTGGACTCGCAGTGCCCATAGATAAACCATCTGGCAGAATCGCATTCGCGAATGCAAGAATCATTACTATGGACGGTGATAAAATCATCGAAAACGGAAACATCATTATAAAAGACAACAAAATTGAACAAATAGGCGATGCTTCAGAAACGCCTATTCCTGCAGATGCCAAAGTTTATCTTTCACTAGGTAAAACAATAATGCCGGGAATGGTCGATGCCCATGCACATATAGGTGCCTTCCGATCTGGATTAACAACGCAGCAGAATTGGCAGTTTATGGCTAATCTCGCCTTCGGCGTTACAACGTCTCACGATCCTTCCGCAAATACTGAAACTGTTTTTTCTCTTTCTGAATTACAAAAGTCAGGAGGACTAATCGGGCCGCGTCTCTACTCTACCGGATTTATATTGTATGGCGCCGATGCCGATTTTAAAGCGGTTATCAATAATTTAGAAGATGCACGTAGTAGTATTCGAAGAACCAAGGCGTTCGGTGCAAAAAGCGTAAAAAGTTACAATCAGCCGCGCCGTGAACAGCGTCAACAAGTTTTACAAGCAGCCCGAGAATTAAGTATTAATGTGGTTCCAGAAGGCGGTTCTACATTTTACCATAACCTAACTATGGTTATTGATGGACATACAGGAGTAGAGCATAATATCCCTGTGACACCTGTTTATAAAGATATTTTGGAATTGTGGGGGAGAAGTAATACTGGCTATACTCCTACCCTGATTGTTAATTATGGCGGGCTTAACGGTGAATACTATTTCTATCAGCGCGATAATGTTTGGGAAAATAAAAAACTACTCAATTTTACACCACGATCTATTATTGATAGCAGATCCAGGCATCGCACGATGGCACCTCAGAAAGAATATGAAAACGGACATATCCAAGTTTCGAAAACGGTAAATGATTTAAGTAAGGCAGGAGTGAAAGTAAATATGGGCGCACACGGACAGTTGCAAGGCCTTGGAGCACATTGGGAAACCTGGATGCTTGCCCAAGGAGGGATGAGTAATTTTGAAGCTCTGAAAGCAGCTACGATCAATGGCGCTAATTATATTGGAGCTGGTGCCGACATTGGTTCCCTGGAAGTTGGAAAACTGGCAGACTTAATAGTGCTTTCAAAGAATCCAATTGAAGATATCGAAAACACACAGACAATTGAGAAAGTGATGGCTAATGGCCACTTGTATGATGCAATTACAATGAACGAAATTGGCAATCAGGAAAAAGAACGTCTACCATTCTTTTGGGAGTTAAGTAGGGCAAATCAGGCTTTTCCTTGGCATGAAGAATCCCAAGGTTTTATGGATGTTGGTTGTGGTTGTCACGTAGGTCATGAGTAATACCAATTTGATAATGAAATATCGTATTTCTAATTTGAATTATTTTTAGTTCAGATGAGATAGAAAACCAATGCATATCCTTAGCTACGGATTTATTTTATATTGAAATATGGGCTAAAAAGAAACAAATTATATGCGACATTATATTGTTAAATATGTATAATACACCAACTAGGGCGCTCTGGAATTTTTACAAGGATATCTTGCTTTATATTGTGGCTTTTACAATACTTAGTAAAATAGTTTTTGGGAACCTAACTGCTGTTTTAATTTTCATCACTATTGGTATCTTTATTGGGTTTTTGGCCTTCTATTTACTAAAAAAGCAAGAGTTTTATTTTTACTATAATCTAGGTTTAACGAAATGGAAACTTTTTAAAGCAGTTTTCCTTATTAATCTATTGATCGGAACCCCAATTGTAATTATCACCCTGATGTTTGTAACTATGGTATTTGGTGATTTTAAACTTCTCTCGATTTGATATTGAACTCTCTTTTTTGTTGAATCATTAAGTTTTAAGTAATATAAAATAGTACTGAAAAAGGAACAAATTTTATGCCTCAAGACAATGTTAAATTAATTTTAAATAAAGCTGAAAAGTCTTTTGGAAATAAGGAAGTTCTAAAAGATATCAGTTTTACGTGCGAGACTGGGGAAATTCTTGGGATTTTCGGGAGAAATGGCTGCGGAAAATCTACGTTATTAAAAATGATCTTCGGAACCTTAAAAGCTGATCATATGGAGATGAGCATTGATGGAGTTTCGGTAAAACCTAAAAACGTGATTGCTTCAAAGCAAATTGCTTATCTACCTCAGGATTCTTTCCTTCCGAAAAATGTTCGGGTACGGGATATTATACCGATGTATTTTTATTCTCAAGAAAAACAAGATGCGGTCTTCTATAATCCCGGTATTGCTAAAATTGCGGCCAAATACGTTGGAGATTTGTCGCTAGGCGAACTACGCTTTTTGGAAATTATTTTAGTGGGGACTCTCGATCATAAATTTCTATTATTAGACGAACCATTTTCTATGATCGAGCCTTTGTATAAG
>JBLHJZ010000194.1:0-7951 GCA_047619515.1 Saprospiraceae bacterium
CAGGTGATGCAATATGGAGAAGCTGCTTTTTTTAAGAAATGCGCTGAAGCTGGCATTGATGGCTTGATTCTACCGGATTTACCTATTGGTGTGTATGAATCTGATTATAAGGATTTATTAGAAGAAAGTGGATTGACCATTAGCTTTTTAATTACCCCACAAACCGATGAAGCAAGAATCCGCAAAATTGATGAGCTGAGCACCGGATTTGTATACATAGTATCCCGATCAGCGATCACGGGAGCAAAGAGCGATATCGAAAATCAGCAAATCGAATATTTCAACCGCGTTAATGAAATGAAACTGGAGTCTTCCCGACTCATTGGTTTTGGGATTTCAAATCACGATACCTTTAAGACTGCCTGCCAATATGCGAATGGTGCGATTATCGGGAGTGCTTTTATTAAAGCTTTACCCTTCGACGATACGTTGAAGCTTACTATCCATAATTTTGTCAAAGGAGTTTTGGGAGAGGTGGAGAGCAAAGTATGAGCTTCTTCGTGGCTTTATTCAAAAAATATAGTGACTACCTAGTTATTATGGCTTTGTTTAGCGAGCTGCGATACCCCGTACCCGCTGTGTCGGGGTAGTTCATTACTACTTTGATACTTTACTTCGACTACGCTGTAGTCGACAATGTTTTTTATCTAAGGCTAATATATTATGACCTCCATTGAGGTCAAAGATTTAAAGTCATTCGGCAATAAACCTATTCAGGTAAAGCTATTTCAGCTTAAAGAAACATGAATCACCCCAAATTTTTCTTTGACGCCGTCAAAAAATAAATAATCAATCATTTCGAATATCCGGGATGACTCCTATTTTCTTTGCCAGCCAGAAAAATATTTTTATAAAAAATGAAATTCCTTGCAGCGATTTCCAAATCCAAAGGATTATATCATTGTACAAAGGTATAAATGCACTCTAGAAAAGTGTCAGATCACAAAAGAGTGGTCGTTTTTCCTTTAATGGGATGTATACCGAATGTACAGAATGACACAGGAAAAAATTAACAAGACAGCTAAAACTATTTAATTTTTCCTTTTTTACAACACAGGATTTGAAGTGTATAATATTAATCAAACCATTAGCTTTTTAAATTGATTGGCATTTTTTTAAAAGCTTTATCCATTTCTAATCTTGTGTTTTTTGACAGGCTCTAAATCTTCCAAACGATATTAATCAGGCAGAATTTATAGAATAGCGATAGGGTAATTCAATATGATCCTATCGTTTTTTTTATAAATAATCCCTTGTTTGTGGGATTTTTTAATAAAGAACCTGATTATTTTAAAAAATATCAAAATCCTTGCAGCATAATCCTTTTTCAGGGAGTTTACCAATTATACAACAGGTATTAAGTTATAAAACTAAAACTATTATATTTTTTGAAAACTTATGGACAAGATGAATAAGGTTTACCTTTAGACTTCAATGTTAAATTCGAAGGCTACTTTATTCTTCTTTCTCAAGTTTTTGAAATTATTTAAAACTAAAACTATTTTTTTTAAAAAAAAACTATTTTAAGAATGAAGAAACTAACATTATTAAGCTTAATTTTTCTCACGTTTTTTGCTTGTCGGAAAGATATTGATGAAACCTTATCTACAACAGACACAACGAGTAATCCTATTACCGAAATCATAAATTACATACCGGAAGTAATCCCGGTCACGGCTACATTATTCGGAACAGTGACCGATGAGGCTGGTATTCCTATAGCGGGAGCATTTGTGAAGCTGGACGGTATTAACGAGACTGCTGATGCTAACGGGCGTTTTGTGTTCAAAAATTTAATAATGAATGCCGCCGGAACTTTTGTCGAAGCTAGTAGAAGCGGTTATTTCTCAGGGTCTCATAGGTTTTTCCCGGAAGAAGGCTCTGTTAATTATGCTACAATTTCATTACTTGCTAAAAGCAATACCGGCAACTTCGTTTCCAGTGATGGTGGGGTAATCACTAGTTCAGAAGGTATTCAAGTAGATTTTCCTGCGAATAGTGTCGTGAACGCCAATGGCGATGCTTATGACGGCACGGTAGAAGTATCAGCTCGCTGGATTGATCCGACCGCTGATAATCTTCAGGCATTAATGCCAGGTAATCTTCAAGGAATCAGTTCTAGTCTTGAAGAAGTAGCTTTAGCGTCATTTGGTATGATCGCTATTGAATTGGAAAGCCCGGGTGGAGCATCACTTAATCTAGGCAATGACCTAAAAGCGACTTTGAGTATTCCTATTCCTGCCGGATTATTAGCTAATGCTCCTGCCGAAATTCCATTATGGTATTTTGATAACGACTATGGTCTTTGGGTACAAGAGGGTATGGCAACACTTCAAGGAAATATGTATGTTGGTGAAGTGGCTCATTTTTCATTCTGGAATTATGATGCACCTGCTCCATATATCGAATTGTCAGGTACTATAGTAAGCGACAGTGGTAGCCCAATACCTAATGCAATTGTTAGATTAACTATTGTTTCGAGTGGTTCTTCTGCCTGTGGGTGGACAGATAATGATGGCGTTTTTTCAGGGAAAGTTCCTGATAATGAAGAGTTTGTAATGACAGTTAGCTTGATTTATGGTAGCTGTGATGTATATATGGCAAATATTGGCCCTTTTACAGTTGATACAGATTTGGGCATCATTACGGTTGGTTCTTCTGAATTATTGGATATTACAGGAACGATCGTAGATTGTAATAATGATCCAGTGACAAATGGATGGCTAGAACTTACGCTTAGTGGTACGACTTATACCTATTATGTTGATGATGGCAATATTTCAATGACTGTATTTAACTGTGATAATGCAACGTCTTTGACCGTTGTGGCAGTAAATATAGATGATCTTGAAGCAAGTTCAGAGTTATCATTTACAGTGGTTGATCCATTAGACTTGGGAGAAATTCAAGCTTGTGGTAATACCCTCCCAGAATGGTTGGAAATTACAGTAGATGGTGTAACGACTACTTTCCTTGATGTAAGTATTCTCCTTGGAGGGATTGATAGTTCTTATATTTCTGGATCCTTACCCGGTACAAATTATAATATTAATTTGCAGATGAATGATTTCTCTGCAGAAGGAACTTACCCTGGTACTATTGTACAATACTCTTATATGAGAGTACCAATTAGTACAGGAGATGCCGATATGGAATCGGCTGTTTATAATGACCTAGTCATCACACAGTTTGCCCAAAATGTTGGCGATACTATGATTGGTTCATTTTCAGGCACAGGATTATTTTTTGACAATATGCAACAACAGGTTAATTTACCATTCACTGCAGATTTTCAGATAATAAGAGATTAGCGTAATTTTAAAAATAAAAGTTGAGGGAGTTGAATTAAAAACTCCCCCAACTTTTTTAGCTTTGAAATAGAAACGAAAAATAAAGTTCCTTTGAAAAGATATACACAACAAGAAATCATTCGAGGGTGTAAAAAACAAGATCCCTTTTATCAAAAAGCACTGGTAGTTCAATACTCAGGGCTTTTGATGGCTGTAGGGCGGAGGTATACCCGGGATGCGGAGGCTGCTAAAGATATTTTGCAAGAAGGCCTCATTAAAATACTCAGAGCCCTTCCCAGCTACGAAGAGCAAGGAAATTTTGACGCCTGGATGAAACGCATCGTGATCAATACTGCGCTCAAAGCTTTTGATAAAAGCAGTTTTAAAAATGAACTGTACACGATCGATGATCTTCCTGAGACAGCAGTTGACCCTGGTGTCTATTCTAATATGGCAGCGGATGAATTGATAGCTGTAATCAACCAACTTCCGGAAACATACAAAACTATTTTCAACCTCCATGCAATAGAAGGCTATAGTCATAGAGAAATCAGCGAAATGATTGGAATTGAAGAAAGTACTTCCAGGTCTCAATTGACCCGTGCCAGAGGGATGTTGAAAAAATATTTATACAAAAATGAAAAAATAAGAGTAAGAATATGAATGCTAATTTCGAACAATACGCAAGTGAACAACTGACCGGACATAAAATCCAGGTCGATACGGAAGCTTTATGGGCAAATATTTATCCTCGGGTAAAACCAGCAAAAGATAACCGGAAAGTTTTGGGGTTTCTTTTCTTGGGACTCTTCTTAGGGCTGACTACTTTGGGGGGTTATTATTATAAAAATACAAGCAATACGACTATCGTTGCTGGTCAGAATCTAGCTCTTGCAACTGATGTGCCTACGCCTGTTATTTCCAATCAGGTTACTGGAAAAGAAATAATCAGGGAAACCACTATAACTGAAACAGAAGCCATTTCAACTAAGGCGGAAGCTATTGTAGCTATTCAAAATACAACTAAAGAAGCAAGCGCAAAGCAAAGCAATTTAAACACAAAGACTACTTCCAGTGCCCGATCTGCGCAAGCTAAGACCACCGGAAACAAAGGAACTATCTTGCCGCTGTCCAATAAACCGGCGAGTCTCCAGCCATCCATTTTTCTGCCACTTGCAGCAGAAAAAGACAAGGATAATCTTTCCGATAATGACTTTAGTGCTGATAACACTATCCTTGTTCCGAAAAGGAATTTTACCTCCGCTGCTATGCTTCCGACTTTATTACCGGGAGTGATAAATTACAACCTGTTTACCGATGTTGATATTACATCTTTCACCCCTAAACTGAAAAGTGTACTTGCAGGAAATGTCCTGCCAAAAGAAGACAAAAAGAAACGAAAGAACACACCTGATATCTTTAGAGATATAAAATTTGGGATGGGGCTATATACTGGTTTGAGCCGTTCCAACTCAGATTTGGAAGCTAAAACTGGAAGCGCAACGCCATTTGTGGTTGCAAGGACTTTTTCTGAAAAACAATTGGAGACGATTCATTTTGGCTTGAATGCTTTTATCCAAACCGATAAAGGTCTCTACCTGCGTACCGGAGCTGAATATACACGAATCGGGAGTTTGTTTAGTAGAAATGCAGAACAAGTCACTATGGATACTACCCAGGGAATTATAAAGTATGAAATCAGTGGCATTTCAGGGGATACCATCAATATTATTGAAGGAGATGTGATCGTTACCCGAACTACCCGATACATTAAAAAGAGTTATAATTATTTTCATTTGATAGATGTACCTGTCATCTTTGGTTATAACTTTGGAGAAAACGATGATACCTGGAGAATAGGTTTAGAAGCAGGTATTTACGCCAATGTATTTTTAAAGAATAAAGGAGAGATTCCATTAGAAACAGATGGTTCTTTCTATGATCTCGCCGATGATCCCCAAAAATGGTATAAAACCAATATCGGTATTAGTCCCTTTGTAGGGGTAAATATTGCTTATAATGTATCACAGAATATTCAGCTTCACTTTTCTCCGAACTTTAGGTTTAACGCTGTTTATTCTACTGATGCTAATCCGATTAAGGAGAAACATGGCAACCTCGGTGTACAGGCAGGTATCCGGTATTTTTTTGATTAGAAACGCATAAAGAAAATAGGCAGGTAATTTGTTGTAGTACTAAGTACCTTTGTTAAAGAATACTAAATCAGACAACTGGCTTAGTATTCTTTTTTATAGGTAACGGGTAAATTTACCTGCCGGCACAGAACGTGTCCGCAGGGACCGGACAGGCGGGGTTGCCCAGTTGAAAAAATCGAAAATCATTATTATATCAGTCAGGCAAATAAACCCTCTAATTTATCGGGACATGATTTGCCGGCTACAGAAAAATCACCTATGATCATTCAACTAGAAAAAAATATTACAGCCGACCAGTTTTCCAGGCTACAGGAAAAACTCAATACGATTAATTACAAATCGGTAAAGGTTTCCACTCAATTCTCAGATTATATCATCGGGGTAGGGAAGAAAGATTTTGATATTCGTGCCATTGGGACGATGGAAGGGATCAATGATATTCATCGGGTAAGTGATGCTTATAAACTGGTGTCCAGGAAGTGGAAAGTAAAAGAAACGCAGATCGATCTTGGAGATGATGTAAAAATTGGAGCTGGAGCATTCCAGATCATGGCGGGGCCCTGTTCTATTGAATCCGAAGAACAAATCCAAAGTACCGTCAAACACCTGGTAAAAAATGGGGTAAAGATTATGCGTGGAGGGGTGTACAAACCTCGTAGTTCACCCTACTCTTTTCGTGGATTAGGTATTGATGGCTTAAAACTTTGGCATGAACATGCAAGTGCCCACGGATTGAAAATTATCACCGAGGTCATGATGACGGAGCAAATTGATGCGATGGTTGACTATGTTGATATTTTTCAGGTAGGCGCCCGTAATTCTCAAAACTTCAACCTTCTGGATGCACTCGGAAAGGTGGATAAACCAATTCTTTTAAAACGAGGTATCTCCGGAACTATCGATGAATTATTACAAGCTGCGGAGTATATCTTTTCCAATGGTAATGAAAAAATAATGCTTTGTGAGCGGGGAATCCGAAGTTATGAAACGGCCTATAGAAATACGCTGGATATCAACGCTATTCCTATTCTAAAAGAAAAATCACACCTTCCGGTGATCATTGATCCATCTCATGGGATTGGCGTTAGAAAATTCGTTGAATCTGTCGCACTGGCTGGTGTTATCGCTGGGGCAGATGGTGTAATCATGGAAGTCCATGAATGTCCAGAAAAAGCTTTTTCTGATGGTCAGCAAACGCTGGATTATGGAGAGGCTGATAAATTGTTCGAACGATTGAATAAAACTTACCAGTTTAGAAAAGATATTGGAGTAGGGTAGGGAGGATGTTAAAAGGAGTCAAGTGGTCAAGCAGTCAAGAAACCATGGACTACTTGACTACTTTCTCTAAGCACTACAATTTAAACACCAATCCACCATTAAAACTTGTAAACACAGAATACTGGTTCAGTCCGTATAAGCCGGAAAGGCCATGGGATTGATACCTCACGACAGGACTTAAACGAAGTTTTATTCTTTTCGAAATCTCATAATCTACAAATGGGTTCAGGTGATAAGAAAAGGAGAATTTCCGGAATGGAAGTTCATCGTCAATAGTATCATCAATGGTTTGGATTTCCCGGTTGCTATTGAGTGTTCTTCCATTTTGAGCAATGAAAAAAGTGGTGCTTATCCCAATATTTATCCCAAAGCCAAATTTCCTTTTTTGTTGCTGAATACCAATTTCAAGCGGAATTGAAATTAGCTTAAAATTATTGTGGTGTAAAACAGATCGTTTTGCATTCGCTCTCCGCATCACCGCTCCATATACCTTATCGATAGTGTCTCCGGTCTGCGGATCTATTGAAAATCCAGTAAGATAATTTTCATCAAGTACCGTAGTTTCTGCTTCTTTCACATTTTGAAATTTAACCCGGATATTGTCAAAGTCAATTCCTGTACTCAGGGAATATTTTCCTTTGCGTAACCAGGACAACCTTAAAGAAGTGGAGAGCCCCCATTCAGGAGTGTTTCCGGCGGTTAACTCCTCCCACAATTCAGGGTTGGTATTTTTGTCCTTATAATGGGTAAATAGACTATTGACTCCTGAGTATACCCCCATTTGAAAATGATTTACCTGGGGTGGCTTTTTATAATCCGGATTTTGGATTATTGGAAAATCAGGCTGAGCTGACTTTATTGCTAAAGGCAAAATTGGTAAAGATGGCAGATAGTCTAAAGCTTCAATAGTTACATTTTGACTCAGCTGCTTGTTAGTCGCAGCATTGAAAATATCAATAGATTCAGGATTATTATTTTTTAGTGTTGAAACTTCAATAGGGAGTAAGTCCGGACTTGAACCGGCTTTGTGTATAGATTCGGGAAATACACTAGCTTCAAGCGCATTTTTATTTAAAAGGTTGTTTTTTTGTAAATCGACATTCCTGGCTTTCTTCTTCGAAATAATAGTTGATGTATAGGGTTGAGCTATTTTTTCAGTCGTTTTGTTAGTTGAAGTCTCTTCAAAACGCTGCTCTTTCTCCGGTCTTGTATCCGGGTTTAAATTTG
>JBLHJZ010000195.1:0-7947 GCA_047619515.1 Saprospiraceae bacterium
CGCCGGGAGAAATATTCGCTGACATTTTTATTTTTTATAAAAAAATACTCCGGGAAGTTTTATGGGTAGCCTTATTTGCCGGTCTTGCCTTTTGCACCTTTTCATTTTTTACCTCGGAGGAGGAGATAGCCGGTTTGTTTTCGCATCCTAGTTACTTATTTGGAGCCATAACGGTTTTATCGCAATATTTCCTAAATGAGGCCCTGCCATTTCTACCAATAGCCAATATCTTGATTTTTACGTTAGTAGCATTTATCCCACTTACACTCCTGATTAAGCAACCAGATGCTACCAAATTTGCAGATAAAAAGTGGACATTTTATATTAGTAATTATCTGAAACTATTGATTCCGGTGGCTATGATTTCGTTGATGATGATGACCGGAGATTGGTATACCTTTTTGTTATTTGTTTTTTTAGCACCTATCCTTTTTCTCTGGATGTTTATCAATTATTATGAAGAGGTGAATATATTCCGGGGCTTAGGGCGGACGTTTAGTTTGATTAGCGGTAATTATGGAAGTCTGATTAGTTTATCTGTTCTGTTGGTTTTGATCGGAATATTATTTTATGGCTTTATAGATACGGTACTCGTATGGCTCTTTTTTGATATGATTGGCTGGAATTTATCTTTGGAACAATCAGCAATGGATCAGTTTTTATCTATGCTACTTGCTTTTATCTCCATATTTTTTATGAGCCTTATTTATGTGATTATGTGTATCGGAGGAGGACTTATTTATTTTACGATATTAGAAATTGAGGAAGCACCGAGCTTGAAAGAGCGCATTAAAAATATTGGAATCAGAAAGCGAATTCAGGGAATAGAAGCAGAAGGATAATGGACTTTATTCGGTACTTCGACTTTCCTTCAACGATGTTCGGGACAGGACTCAGCACAAGCGTTCGTAACTGCTTTGATGGACAAAAAAAATCAGCGTAAAGTCTAATGAGGTCAAATTTTTTTAAATATTGTTTCTTGATTTTTGTACTGCTTGCAGTCAATGGCTTTGCCTATACCCAAAATGCACAGGATACTTACCTGGATTCGGAAATACAAGAAAGAAAATTTGTAAAAGAAAATTGGCAGAAAACAATAGAGGGTATTAATTATAATGAAAAGCAGAAAAAAAAGAAAGAAAAAAAAGAGGAGGATCCTTCTGACGCACCAAATGCTGCTCAGGAAAGATCCTATTCAGGAGGAAGCGGGAGCGGAGCTTTGGGGGCAGGTTTTTTTCAAGTGCTTTTTATTATAATCGTAGTCATTGCTATTGTGTTTTTAGTCTCTAACTTTCTAGGCGCTGGTATTTTTACAAGCCCCCAAAACCGGAAGGTCAAAAAATCAGATACCTCGAACACTATCGACAATATTGAAGCGCATTTTCATGAATCGGATCTGGATCGGTTTATCAGAGAAGCGTCGGAACAAGGGAAATATGCCTTAGCGATCCGCTTGTATTATTTAGCCATTATAAAAGAACTTTCTCTCAATAGAACAATCTTGTGGAAAAAAGATAAAACAAATAAAGAGTATATCCAGGAGATGCGCAAAACGAATATCTTTCAGCCCTTTCGGGAAGCCACCGGTATTTTTGAAAGGGTATGGTACGGAGAAGGTGAATTAGAAGCATTAGATTATCAGGCTATAAAACCAAAATTTGAAGCATTAATCAAAGCCGCTAAGTTGAGTCAGGTGACAGTAAATACCGCTTAAGGAGTCCGCACCTTATTATTTATGGAGTCCTAAGAACGCATATTTTAAAAAATGAAAGACAAACGACCATTGATTATTTTTGGAATAGCAGCAATACTATTGCTGGTTGTATTCCTGTATATTATGGGAGGTGGTCGCCGTTTTGATTGGTCAGAAAATTATAAGGACGATAATAAAGATCCGTACGGGGCTTATATAGTCCATAGTTTGCTCAAAGATTATTACCCGGATCGCAAATTCACCGATATTTCAAAAAGTATCCATGAGGAGTTGCCGGTGGACAGTAATGAAACCAAAGCAACCTATGTCTTTGTGGGCGAAGGATTGTATATGGATACTGCGGATGTAGACCAGTTACTGACTTTTGTCGAGAAAGGGAATAAGGCTTTTATTTCCAGCAAGAGTATTCCTTTCGATCTTATGTTTTATGTATACTACGAAGAGTGTAATGATTATTATTGGGATGATTATCTTTCCGTTAATGATTCATTGGGCAGCTTTAATATGATTCACGAAAAGCTTAAATCGCCGAATGAACTTGATTTTAAATATATCGTAAAAGGAAACACAAAAAGCTATGATTGGAATTATATTGATAGTGTATATTTCTGTGAGCAGGATTTTAGTTTTATCCGCTTGGGTACAGTGAACAAGGACTATGTAAATTTTGCAAAAATAAAATATGGAGAAGGGGAGTTTTATTTCCATACAAACCCTATTGCTTTTTCAAATATCCAACTGCTGGATGAAACCGGAATAAGTTATGCTAATAAAGTTTTTTCTCACCTGGAGGAAGGACCAATATACTGGGACAACTATAGTAGGGTAAGAGAAGCAGTCAGCAGGAGGCGAAATCAAAGTCAGAACTACAACACTGACAGGGGCTTGTCAAGTGAGGGGCCATTAAAATATATCCTGGGTCAAGCCCCTCTGGCCTGGGCCTGGTATCTTTTATTATCGAGTGCTTTATTATACCTGTTGTTTAGAGCAAAAAGAAAGCAACGGATCATCCCGGTATACGAAGGAAATAAAAACACTTCCCTCGAATTTATATCCACCATCGGCAGCCTTTACTTTTTACAGAATGACCATAAGAAATTATGCGAGCAGAAAATGAAATTTTTTTTAGGGCATGTGCGGGATCGGTATAATATAGCAACCAAGGAAATTGATAAGGTCTTTGTTGAAAAATTGAGCGCGAAATCCGAAGTTCCGGAGACCTTAATTAATTCGATTTTGAAATATTATAAAAATATTGATAATGGTACTCTTGTTACTGATCATACGCTGATTGATTTTCATCAGGTATTAGAAAAGTTTTATAAGAATAGAAAATAATTTTTTGCGGAAGTCAATTCATCCTACTACTTCGAGTGGTAGTTTGAATACAGACGAATATTAAGTTTAAAACCATAAAGTATGAATATTGACGACATCAACAAAAATCAGGAACCAATAAAAGAGCAAGAATCCTCGGAAAGCCAGAAATCGGTTGACCATACTATGGCACAAAATCCGTTGACCGACGCTTCTGAAAGTCAGCCAGTTATTCCTCCTGTTTCTCCAGCGATGACAGTACCCCCGACACCCGTTCCTCCGCCTTCTGCCTATAGTCCATGGCAGCGAAACCAGCTCAATCTTGACAAAATACAAGAGGGGGTAGAGAAGATAAAAAATGAATTGCGCAAGGTGATTGTCGGGCAAGAGGAAATGATGGATTTGATGTTGGCCGCCTTATTTACGAGTGGGCATGTATTGGTCGAAGGAGTCCCGGGAATTGCAAAAACATTGCTGTCAAAATTAATGGCAAAAACATTGGATACCGGATTTTCCCGGATTCAATTCACCCCGGATTTGATGCCGACAGATGTGATCGGGACTACCGTTTACAATCTAAAAACCTCAGAATTTAGTTTTAGTAAAGGCCCGGTTTTTTCAAATATTATCCTGATTGATGAGATCAATCGTGCGCCTGCCAAAACACAATCCGCTCTTTTCGAAGTGATGGAAGAGTTCCAGATAACGATGGACGGAATCACTTATCCAATGGAATTTCCATTCTTTGTGATCGCTACTCAAAATCCAATCGAACAGGAAGGAACCTACAAATTGCCAGAAGCACAACTGGATCGATTTCTTTTTAAGATTAATATGCAATATCCAAAATTAGAAGAGGAGAAAATCATTCTTCGAAATTTTAGAAGCGATTTTAAAATCAAAGCGAAGGATGATGTAAACCCGGTTTTTTCTCCCGCTGAATTATTGGAGTGCCAGGAGCTCATTGAAAAAGTTTATATCAAAGATGAGTTATTGGATTATATCGCAGCGATTATTCATAATACCAGAAACAATGGAGACCTGTTCCTCGGAGCATCTCCAAGAGCTTCTCTTGCTATAATGAAAACTTCAAAAGCCATCGCAGCGATGAATGGCCGTGACTTTGTAACCCCTGATGATATCCAGTATATTGCTTATCCGGTACTAAACCACAGAATCATCCTGACGCCCGAACGCGAAATGGAAGGCTATGATGCCAAAGATGTTATTAATGATATTATTAAGAAGATTGAGGTGCCGAGGTAGATCATCTGATGAACCTGTGAGGAGCAAGGAGCGATGACCTTTGACTAATGACTTTTGACCAATTATTTATGTTAAAAATACTCCGAAATTTATACCTGTCAGATCGGTTTTTTATACTCTTCGTCGGGTTGGCAGCTTTCTTTGTATTGAGCTTTGCGATTGATATTTTATATCCGGTGGCCCAGACTTTATTTGTATTATCAGTCGCTCTGGTGTTGATTGATATCCTCATTTTGTTTAATCGAAATGTAAATATCAATTGTGAAAGACGATTGCCGAAGGTATTTTCTTTGGGAGATAATAATACAGTTTATGTTAACTTACATAATCAGTCTACCCAAAAGTTGAAGATAAAAATGATTGATGAACTGCCTTTTCAGTTTCAAAGAAGAGATTTTGAGATTGATTTGGAAATGGGAGCTGATGAAGAGAAACAAATTAAGTATGATCTTCGACCTACTGAAAGGGGGGAATATAAATTTGGTGGTGTCCATCTTTTTCTGGATTCTTTTATCGGCTTGATCACAAGAAGGCAGTGTCACGATATTGCAATGAATGTACCAGTGTACCCTTCGATTATACAAATGAAAAATTTTGAGCTCAAAGCCTTTGACCGTATTTCGACTACCCAGGGGATTAAAAAAATCAGGAGACTGGGACACAGTTATGAGTTTGAACAAATCAAGAGCTATGTCCGAGGTGACGATTTTCGTTCGATCAACTGGAAAGCAAGCAGTCGAAGAGCACACCTGATGGTCAATCAATACCAGGATGAAAGAGCCCAGCAAGTCTATAATGTCATCGATAAAAGCCGGGCTATGAAAATGCCTTTCAAGGGCTTGAGCCTTATGGATTATGCGATCAATACGAGCCTTGTGATTTCTAATATTGTGTTGCAAAAATATGACCGGGCAGGCTTGCTGACTTTCTCAGATAAAATCGGCGTGACGATCAAGGCAGATCGGAAATCCAATCATTTGAATACGATACTTGCGGCCTTATACAAGGAGAAGGAACGATCGATGGAGGCGAATTATGAATTGTTGTACCATGCCGCACGGAAGTTGATCAAAGGAAGGAGCTTATTATTATTATATACCAATTTTGAAAGTACCTATGCCATGGAGCGGGTGTTACCGATTTTGAGACGCATCAATAATCTCCATTTACTGGTAGTGGTCTTTTTTGAAAATACTGAAATTGAAGCTTTCTCCAATCAAGAAGTAAATAATACCGAAGATATCTATCAGCAGACTATCGCTCAAAAGTATGTTTCCGAAAAAATACAAATGGTGCAAAAACTCCGACAATATGGAATCCAGACTATCCTTACCAAACCGGAAGAGCTTTCTGTGAATACGATTAATAAATACCTGGAATTAAAATCGAGAGGACTGATATAGCCAGGGGTGAGAAATGAGGGGGTCGTTTTGACCTCACCTCTCACCTTTCACTCCTCACCTCTGGTCTCATTCTATTACCACAAACTCCGTCCGCCGGTTAAGCTGTCTTCCTTCTGGCGTTTCATTTGTATCAATGGGTGTTGTTTCTCCAAAACCTTTAGCCTTTAATCTCGAAGCGCTAATCCCGTTTTCGACCAGGTAATTAAATACCGCTTTGGCACGGGCGTCAGAGAGGCTTAGATTGTCAGTGTCAGAACCAACATCATCAGTATGGCCATTGAGTTGAATTTTCATTCGCTCATTCTCCTCCAGTAGCTTTTTGAGTTGATTGAGTTCCGTTACGGACTCTGGGCGCAGGGTTGCTTTCCCTGTTTCAAAAAAAACATTTTTTAAAATTACGGGCTTTGATTTGCTGGGCGTAGTGCCATCGGCAAGTGATTCATGAATAGGTTGCAAGCCGATTTCTAAGCGGAAAGGCTCGTTGGAGCCCACCTTTTCTTCGAGGGCAAAATTCTCAGAATGGAACAGGTATTTTTGTTTAGATACATTGAGCGAATAATTCTTACCTAAAGGCAAACAGATCAAAAACTCTCCATCGTAATCCGTGAAAGATTTTGCGAAAGTGGTTCCGCTTTTGAGGTCTATGAATTCTACTTTGGAAGACAGAGCTTCCTTCGTTTCGATATCATAAACTTTGGCTTTTACATAGGTGACCGGTTGAGGGCGTGCTGCTTCATACAATTCAAACTGGTAAAGATCAGTATCGCTAGATTTAGTAGGATCGCCAAAGGTGGCATTTTGGTCAGTGGTTCCCAATTTTCGATCGGAGGCAAAGTAAGCGGTTTTGCCATCAAGGCTTATGATCAGCGCCCCTTCGTTGTTTTCGGTGTTGATCGGATAGCCAATATTTTGAGGCTCGCCCCAGATACCGTCTTCCTGTTTTCTGGAAAAATAAATATCGTAGCCTCCCATCGCCGGATGTCCGTTAGACATAAAATAAAGGGTTTGTCCGTCAGGATGAATAAAAGGAGACTGTTCTTTTTCCGGAGTATTGATTTTATCCCCAAGGTTTTCGGGAGCAGCCCATTCCCCGTCAGCTTGCCGATAGCTTACCCATATATCACTTTCTCCATTGCCACCTTGTCTATTGGAACAAAAGTACAGGGCATTCTTATCAGAAGAGATAGACGGTTGGGCATCCCATGATTTACCGTTAATAGGTCTGCCAACATTTTCCGCCGGTGTCCATTTGCCGTCCCTTACTTCGCTATAAAAAATATCACAACTTCCATAGCCACTTCGCCCGCCACAGTCCGTAAAGAAAATAATCTTGCCATCTGCTGAAATACTTTGAGCGCCTTCATTCATTTCCGTATTGATAGCAAGAATAGGTTTTCCTTCTTGCCAGTCTTCGGTTCCTCTTATACTCATATAGAAGTTTTCATCATTACGCTCCCGGACGGTATACACAAGAGTTTGACCATCTGCTGTCAGTGAAGGAAGGTATTCAGAATTGGAAGTATTAATAGCTTTGCCAAGTGATTCGGGATGAAAAGGAACCGGATTGGCCAGGGCTCCTCCGATGAAGTTACAGTCTTTATAAAATCGCTCGGCTTTACCTAGGAGTGCTTCATTTTTTGCACCTGAATCGAGATATGCTTTGAAATGTACCGCAGCCTCTGCATATTTGTTTTGTTTCAATTCAGATAGTCCAAGGGTGTATAAAACCTTTGTATTATAATTGGGATCGATGGCAACAACTTTTTCAAAACCCGCTTCTCCGAGATCAAACCTTTGGAGCTCATAATTCAAAGCTGCCCATTGGAGTTGAGCATCGATAAATCGAGGATCAATTTCCAAAGCCTTTTCAAACGCTTTAATTGCTTTGATATCCTCTCCTTTTATATTGTACGCCATCCCTTTCTCCCATATTTTTTTGAGCTTACCTGTGACGGTTTTTTTTGTCGTATAACTTTGAGCATGGCTGGTGAATGCAGTTCCCAGCATCAGCACAAATACAACTTGGATAAAAAGTTTGAATCGATTCATATACAGTAGGTTATTTTATCAGCGGTTTTAGTAAAAACGGATAAACTTCACACTTTTAACGCAATCAGGTACTATTTGTAACAAATATAAGGTCTATTTGACTTTTTTTTAACGGGATGGTGTCGTCAACTAAAAAAGGTCATTAGTTTATCACCAATGACCTTTTTGAATACTGTTTTATATCTCTTATCGATTATC
>JBLHJZ010000196.1:0-7944 GCA_047619515.1 Saprospiraceae bacterium
GAAATTTTTCATAATAGCACGATTTTGAATCCAGCTTTTGCCGAATAAATGAAAAATGAGATAAGAAAATATTAAGGAGTGGTTAAAGTAATATTAAGTTGAAAACTTTATTTGGATAGGCGCTAAAAACAAGCGCAAGTTAGATGTTTTAATAATTATAGACAATAGCTTAATGGATATAATCCTGAAATTCAGCTATTTAGGAGGGTGGTTTTGAAAGGAGTCCGGAGTGTTGAATTTATTAGGAGCTTTGACAGGGTTGGTCGGAAGTAAATTTCATAATAAGCCCTTTTACCTAATTATCTTTTGGATTTGAAATACTTTAAATGTAGAGAGCTGGAAGTTTATAGGAAACGCCCAGCTCTCTCTTTCAATTATCGGATTATAATTTGCTATTCAGGAACAGTAACGAGAAAAAGTTCTGCACCAGTAGTACCTGCAGCAATACCGGTAAAAACATTATTTTCCAATTTTAGGTTATTATCTTCAAATTGCTTGTACGAGTGTTGTTCCTGGTCTTTTAGGAGTTCAATATCAACGCCTCTGCCATATCCTGAGAAAATACTATTGTGATATTCTCCACCTGCATTATCGCGAAAGGTCAAAGTACGGCTACTTGGGTTTCCGATAGAAGTTACGTTCCAGAATTGTGGCGTAGCATAAGGCGTAGCGGTTTCAGGATCAGTACCTCCATCATGTTCGCCTCCACGATCAGCATTTCCTTCTGATGGATCTTGGTGTACAATGACAAACTGATTGACACCTCTATATCCTTCATCATAATCTAATCCGTCGTCAGCACAGAAGACAGACAATAAATGTGATCCTACTACAGTACCGCCAAACCACTCAATACCATCATCTTTATTGGCAATGATTTCAACATAGTCAATAGTGGTACCTGCACCAACACCACCAAGGGTCAAACCATTGATCTCATTATCAGCACCAATGTTAGTTCCTCCGTGACGGATAGATACATAGGTTAATATTCCACTGTTGTCATTATCATCCGAACCGCCGTAAAGACCACGAGCTTCCGTAGTTGGAAGACCTTCGATAGCTGTTTCACCAGGGGAAGAGTTAAGAGAAGCATTACCAAGAATGATTAAACCTCCCCACTGGCCTCTGGTAGAAGGGCTCGTGTTACCAGTATCACCTTCAAAAGTAAAAATAATAGGCTCCGTAGCAGTTCCTACTGCTTCAATCGTTCCGCCTCTGGCAATGACCAAAGCAGTAGCTTCTGATCCTTGTCCTGATTTTCCCTGGATCACGGTACCCGCCTCAATACGAAGCGTTTGTTCATCATTTACGAAAACAAAACCTTCCAGTACATAGGTGTTGTCTTTTGTCCAGTTCACTTCATTGCCTGCAGCTGTCATTGTCGCGTCATCAATGTTTACTATTGTGGCACCAGCAGTAATGGCTGGTGTATTTCCACCACCAAGAACACTTTCATAAGCAGTCCATCCAGCGTACCAAGGGGTTCCGCTTGGGTTGATAGCACCTTTATAGCTGGTAGATTCAAAGCCAGAAGGAGCAGTAGAAGTAGTTCCCAAATCTGCTGAAGGGGTAATTGTATTGGCCCCAAAGGCAGGATCAGCAACCTGGTTGCCAGCAGTCTCAAAATAAGCAGCGAATGCTTCTATAGCTAATTCTTCCGCAGTTTTATCTACAGGTGGGTCAACAGTTGTGTCATCGTCTCCACAGGACGTAAATAATAATGATGTGAATAAGATTCCGATAAAAAGGAAATTTAATTTTTTCATTTTCTTTTGCAATTTTGATCCGCTTTTTTGTTTTAAATTTAAAGCGGATAGGTTTTCTAAAAGATTTATTTTTTTAGTTAAAGAAACAGGAATCTAATAATTTCGTCATTTTGAGTATCTTATTAAATTGCCTACTTCCTAAAATCTTATTTCAAAATTTCACTGCAAAGGACGGGTAAGGTTTTTAACTCTATGTTATGTCAGTATTAAGTTTATGTAAAGAAAGGAAAGGAGGGGATGAATGGGTTGGGTTTTATATACAAAAAAGAAAGCTGTACCAAAATGATACAGCTTCTGACAATCAACAGTAATAAAAGGAATAAATGAACAGCTTTTATATGAACAGCTCTAAATTGAGCCCATTTTAAAAAATAAGGGAACGAATCCCGGGGTGTAAGGGGGACAGAAAGGAGGGTAAACAAAAGAGGGTTAATAAAAAGGAGGTGGTTTAGGAGCAGACCTTAGAGGAGTAGGCGTTTTGGGGATACGTCTTAGTTATTAGTGTGAGGGACCTATTGCCGGAAACTTGATCCAGGCTATTAGCTTTTAGCTTTGGCTTCCCTCAAACATGTTTTAGGACGCGATAAAGGGAAGCCAACGGCCAATGTCTAAAAGCTAAAAGCCGTATCTAGTTATTATCGTCAGGTTTACGAGCCAATCCTGAATTTTCTTGTTGTTTCGATAATAATTCAAGATGGAAAGCAAGCATAATAGTTTTATTAGGTTCTTCTAATTTTATATTGGAAGCCAGTAGTAAATATTCTGTAGCTTCCTTTAGTTTATTTTTATTACGATATTCAAGCCCCACGCTATAAAATGCGAGTTGCAGATTTCTGCTAGGTTTGCCGTCACTATTAAGAGGAAAAGAAAATGTTTGTAAATCTTTTTCAATAAATTCTCCCTCCTTCGTTATATAAGCACAATTACTGCTTATCGCTCCGTCTTCCCATTCTGTCAATAATTGATCACCATTTTTGAAGCGATAGATACCATCACCTTCGAGGGCACCTTCTACCCAATTTCCAAATAAGGTATCCCTTGTTCTCCATACAATCATACCTTCTCCATGTCTTTGCCCTTCTTTACTCATTCCCTGGTATACGCTGCCATCAAGCCGGGTAAAAGAGCCATATCCGTCAATCAGCCCATTTTTCCACCTACCATCATAAGATTCTCCACTTGTCAATAGTATAGTCCCGTGGCCACTCATGGTATTGTTTTTAAATTCACCGATGTATTCATGATCACAATTCCACATATAAGCACCTTGTCCGTTCATTTGATCATTCTTCCAGTCTCCCTCGTATATTGTTCCATCTTCATAAGTGAATTCCCCATACCCTTCTTTTAAGCCATGGACAAAAGATCCTTTATAAACATTGCCATCTTTCCAGGTCATCTCTCCTTCTCCATGTGCTTTCCCAAAAGAGACTTCGCCAGTATATACACTACCATCTCTGAATTTAATAGTCCCATTACAGTAAGCTTTCCACTTTGGACACTTCGTCGCATAACTTTCTACGTAGTAGGGTAGGGAGGAAGATGTTTTTGGCGTTGCATGAGTTAGTAATGAAGGGAATATGCTTGTTCCTCCTATCAGTAATACTGAAAAAAGTAGCTTTGAATACATCACTGGAATTTAAATAAGGTTATTCGATTTGTTTTGTTTAGAAGCCCTGAAATTCAAATATCCTGAATCAATTAGATTATTGTTTGCTCAAAATAGTTTTTTTGTGACACCGGTTTGGCTAAGTTGAATTTTTATATAAAGAGGAAAAAACAGCAAGAAATTTTTAACTAATGTGTAGTAACTTGATAGTCAATATAATAATAGGGAAAGGAATTATTGAGAATTAGCAATAAGATTGTTTTTAGGGTTTGGAGCTTGGAATATATCGAAAAAGTGTATCAATATCCCGGTGGATGTATTTTTTTAATATACGATAATAGACTCTGAAAAAAATTAGCCACGGATTGTTTGGATTTCCACGGATAAAGGATTTAAAGTTTCTTTAAATCCGTGGAAACCCGTTTAATCCGTGGCTTACTAAAACTGCAAAAGGGTGGCTGGATGAGGTGCCCTAATGGCGATAGCTTATCCTAGATTTATTTACCTTGAAAAAATTATGAACATCATTGTTCAATTATGACATTCATGATTCAAAAAATAGACCTTGTTCAAAATAAAAAGCAGAAGCATTAATTTTTAGCAGATTGCGCGGGTTGGGAAGGTACAAAAAGGCGGGAGGGCCTGCCTGGCTGATGTGAGATCAGACAGGGGTGTTACTACATTTATACCCAAACTACTAAAATAAAGCCTACTACTTAGCCATGCTTTCCAGTTGTTTTTGGACGTTTTTATAAAGGTCAGAATTTTTGGAAGCAATTCTTTTAACAATAATCAATTTTGATTTAGCCGTTTGAATATCCTTATTAGCCAGTTGTTCATTAGCATCAAAGAAAAGTACAAGCGCCATATGATCTGCTATTTTATGATCCGAGACTAGCTGATCCAGGGTATGGGATTTAGTTTTCCCATTTGCAAAAACATATTGACAAGTTTCTCGGTTTAATATTCCTTTTTTCCAGCTGCAATCAAGTTGATCCCCATTGGCAAAAGTGAACGAAGAAGCCCCTTCTATTTTGTTTTTATCCCAGGCTCCTTCAAAGATTTCGCCGGATGCCCAGCTTACCGTGCCTTGACCTTCCCGAAGAGCTGTTTTAAAATTGCCGGAGAAACTACTGCCATCTAATCGGTGGAATAGCCCTTTTCCATTTGGTTTTCCACCCTTCCATTCTCCTTCGTAGGAAGTGCCATCTATAAAAGTGATCGTACCCTGCCCATGGATGATATCTTTTAGAAAATCTCCGGCGTATTGATGGCCGCAAGGGAATTTATAAGCCCCTTTTCCATGCATAAACCCATTATAGAATGTGCCTTTGTATACGCTACCATCGCTATTTTGTTGAAGCCCCTTACCACTTCTAACACCCTCTCTAAACGATCCCTCGTAAATACTGCCATCACTCCAGGTCATTTTTCCATAGCCATAAGGCTTTCCATAATGAAATTCTCCCTCATAGATGGAGCCATCTTTCCAGGTACGTGTACCGTAACAGTTCTCTTCTTTTTTTGAACAATCCGTACTGTCTAAAAAGGAAGTACCTGCGAAATTTGTATTAAAATGTAAAAGAGAAAAGAATAAGAAGATCAAGGCATAGGCCCTGCTTGCTTTGTAAGTCCGCTGCATTTTGTAAAATTTTGGTTATGTATAAAAAATCGGGAGGGAAAAATCAGGAGGGAAAAATTGTAGTACAGATTCGTTTTGGTACCTGCAATTTACGAAGTTCAAAGGTTTTAATCAATGCTATTGTAGTATATTTAAAATATGAATATTTAAACAATTGAATAATAGCGATTTGATTTTACTAAGATAAATTTTTCAGGGATAGCGATAATCATTAAGAGCATTGACATTCGAACAGATACATAGCAATTATTCCCTGGCTTTGTATCCTTTGGCAAGCTGTAGCTGGGATAAAAAACGGAACGCCAATTAAATGAAGAAAATAAACACTGGTAAGTTTTAACGCTTAACTATTTGTACCTACCTTTGTATCCCGTAATGTAAGTTCTTGATTTTCCAAAAAAGAACCTTTTGTCAGCCTTCTAATTTCAGATTTAAATGACCAAATACATCTTTGTTACGGGTGGTGTTACTTCTTCTCTTGGAAAAGGTATCATCGCAGCTTCTTTAGCCAAATTACTTCAGGCTCGTGGCTTTTCAGTCACCATTCAAAAATTTGATCCATATATAAATGTTGATCCGGGTACGCTGAATCCCTACGAACACGGGGAGTGTTACGTGACCGATGATGGTGCGGAAACTGACCTGGATTTGGGATATTATGAGCGGTTTTTGAACCGGCCAACTTCTCAGGCCAATAATGTCACCACAGGACGGGTTTATCAGACCGTGATCAACAGGGAAAGGGCGGGTGACTATCTCGGAAAAACGGTACAGGTAGTTCCACATATTACCGATGAGATTAAGCGCTGTGCTCAATTATTAGGGGCAACCAATGAATATGATATTGTCATTACCGAATTAGGTGGTACAGTAGGAGATATTGAGTCTCTTCCTTATCTGGAAGCCCTTCGGCAGTTGCGTTGGGAGCTAGGGAGTGATAATTGTTTAGTGGTACATTTGACCTTGATTCCTTACCTCAAAGCTGCCAAAGAACTAAAAACGAAACCCACACAGCATTCTGTCAAAGAACTCCAGAAAAATGGTATCCAGCCGGATATATTGGTCTGTCGGACAGAGCATCCAATCACGGCGGATATTCGTAGAAAGATCGCCTTGTTTTGTAATGTAGATATTACTTCTGTTATAGAAGCGATAGATGCAGATACAATCTATGATGTGCCACTCATGATGCTCAGGGAGAAATTAGACTTAACCGTCATCTCTAAGCTTCGCCTTACCGTCAAAAAAGAACCAGATCTCAAAAAATGGAAAATGTTTTTGAGCAAGCTTAAAAATCCGGTGAATGAAGTGAATATTGGCCTGGTTGGGAAATATAATGAATTACAGGATGCTTATAAATCTATCCATGAAGCTTTTGTACATGGAGGAGCTATGAATGAGACGAAAGTAAATGTGGTACCCATCCATAGTGAGCAGCTTGAAATGAATCCGGAGGAAGTGATTAAAAAAATGGCTGGCCTGGATGGTGTCCTGGTGGCGCCCGGGTTTGGTGAAAGAGGGATTGAGGGAAAGCTCATCGCTATTAAATATATCCGCGAAAATAAAATTCCTTTCTTTGGCATCTGCCTGGGTATGCAATGTGCGGTAGTGGAATATGCCCAAAATGTCCTGGGTATTGAAGGTGCGGCATCTGCAGAAGTGGATATAAATACACCAAATCCGGTGATTGACTTGATGGCTGACCAGAAAGGAGTTTCTAAAAAAGGAGGAACGATGCGTTTGGGTGCTTATGATTGCGAAATTACCAAAGGATCCAAGGTTTCCAAGGCTTACCATACTTTGAAGATCAGTGAACGCCATCGCCATCGCTATGAATTCAATAATAAATATCTGAAACAATTCCAGGAGAGCGAATTGGTGCCTGTTGGGTTTAATCCGGATACTGGGCTGGTAGAAATCGTCGAAATAGCAAATCATCCATGGTTTGTTGGTGTCCAGTTTCATCCGGAGTTGAAGAGTACCGTAGAAAATCCACATCCTTTGTTTATTTCTTTTGTCCGTGCTTGTCTGAGTCAAAAACAAATCAGGTCACCTAAAATGGCATTGAGTTAATTTATCTTGCATTTGTCCGGGCCATCATCAAAAATCGACAATCCACTTTTGATATGGAAGGTATGTATACCTTTCATCGCTGCCTATTGTATATTGACGTTCCTGGTAAAAGATCATATCTTTTTTTGGGATACGGTACAGCTGGCTTCCCGTCATGCACATTGGTATTATGAAAATAACTTTCAATATTTCTTTCTACCTGAATCTTTAGATAGCGGGCATCCTCCTTTCTTTGGAATGGGTTTGGCGCTGGCATGGAAGCTATTGGGAAAATCGCTCTGGGTAAGTCATTTTTATATCTTGTTTTTCTTGATCGGAAATGTAGTTTTATGCTACCGCTTAGCCAATTATTTTTTTGATGGCAAAAAAACACCCTGGTTGCTTATTTTGATCTTGGTTGATCCGTTTCTCGCCGCTCAAAGTACCTTGGTAAGCCCTGACATTATACTCGTCTTCTTTTGGCTACTTTCAATTTTGGGGGTAATTCAAAAAAAACCGGCTATACTATTGCTTGCTGCGATAGGGCTGGCTGCGCTAAGTATGCGGGGGATGATGCTGGTCTTTGCTGTATTTTTATTTTATGTATACCGACAATATTATGCCCGGGAAAAGGGGATGAGCCCGGCTAAATTGATTCACGCTGTGTGGCCCTTTATACCCTCCGGCCTGCTAGCTCTTATTTTTTTATACGCCCATTATCAACATGCCGGCTGGATAGGGTACCATGAAAATTCTCCCTGGGCTCCTAGCTTTGAACCGGTTTCATTTAGCGATTTTATTAAAAATATAGGATTACTTGGTTGGCGATTACTGGACTTTGGCAGGGTGTTTATCTGGTGTTTTATCATTGG
>JBLHJZ010000197.1:0-7942 GCA_047619515.1 Saprospiraceae bacterium
CGGGTAAAGGCTGTTTCGGCTGTAAAGCCAAAGCCAACCATTAGCAATAGTACAACTACTGCTCTTGCAAAAGAATCCCACTCTCCGATGAAGCCATCCAGCACGCCTTCAAGACCAGACAAAACGCCGGCTACGCCAATAAGGGCGGATGAACCAATACCTACATCTGCATCAGTCAGGCCAATGCCACAGGGAGATGGTTTGTACAGATTCAGAGTAGCTACCCAGTCTTCCAAAGGCTTTAGTGTTCAAATTGGCGCATATAAAGAATATGGCAATGTATTACGGGAGGTGGCAAGAATTCAGGATGATTTTAGTCAACCCATTATTGTACATATTGTACGACAGGGCGATTCTTCCATTTATAAAATATTGATTGGTGATTTTGAAAACCGGCAGCAAGCTATCAGCTACCAATCCCAAATGAAAAGCAAAGGTCTTGAAGGAGTGATTAAGGATCTTTCTATGATGAAATAGAGGAAGGGGATTCGGTTTGTCGATTGTTCGTAACTAAAGTAGCTTGGTATTGGCAGTTATTCTATCGTACATCGTTAGCTATTAATGTACTTCGCGGGTCATTAGGCTAGGCAATTGGACTTTCAGTAGGTCAGTTTTTTATACCTTTGTATAAAATCATACAAATGCCTTCCATACTTCTTCGAAATATCAAATCATTAGTCCAGGTCAGAGAAACGAATAGCCCGTTAAGAGGACTGGCCATGCAGGATTTAAAAACCCTGGAAAACGCCTGGTTATTAATTGATAATGAGCAGATTAAGGACTTTGGAGCGATGAAAACCTGTCCTGAAAACGCTGATCAGATTATTGATACCACTGGTAAAATGGTGCTCCCGAGTTGGTGTGACTCTCATACACATCTGGTATATGCCGGAAGCCGGGAAGGGGAATTTGTTGACCGTATCAATGGTCTTAGCTATGTGGAAATTGCCCGTCGGGGAGGTGGTATTCTCAATTCTGCCAGTAGATTACAGCACACTTCTGAAGCGGAACTTTTTGAGCATGCGAGCATAAGATTGGAAGAAGTCAAAAACTACGGAACCGGTGCTATCGAAATCAAAAGTGGTTATGGGCTGAATACAGCTGCTGAGCTTAAAATGCTCCGAGTGATTCGTCGCTTGAAGGAATCTTCGGATTTGACCATCAAAGCCACTTTTCTGGGTGCCCATGCCATCCCTCAGGAGTACAAAGCGGATCGAAATGCCTATATAGATTTGATCATTAAGGAGATGCTTCCCAGAATTGCAGGAGAAGGCTTAGCCGATTATATTGATGTTTTTTGTGAAAAAGTGGCTTTTTCAGTAGCAGAAACAGCGCAAATCATGGAAGCTGGGGCAAAATATGGGCTAAAGCCAAAAATCCATACCAACCAGTTTAATTGTATGGGCGGTATCCAGGCTTCCGTAAAACATGGCGCTATCTCGGTGGATCACCTGGAAGTAATCAACGACGAAGAAATTGCCTGTTTATTAAAATCTGATACCATAGCTACACTTCTTCCCTCTGCTCCTTTCTTTATAAATGACCACTACCCTCCTGCCCGAAAAATGCTGGATGCAGGGATAGCCATAGCATTGGCGACAGATTTTAATCCTGGTTCCACCCCTTCCGGCAGGATGCCTTTTGTACTCTCCCTGGCTTGTATCAAGATGCGAATGTCTCCTGAAGAGGCGATCAATGCCGCCACGATCAATGGTGCGTATGCGATGGAGCTTGGGGCAAGCCATGGAAGTATCACTAAAGGAAAAGCAGCCAATCTCTTTATTACCAAACCTATTCCTTCATTGGCGTATTTGCCTTATTCGTTTGGAAGTGATTTGGTAGAAGAGGTTATCTTACAAGGTAAGAGGGTTTAAAAAGTAGGAAAAGGCATATTGCCTTCTACCTGACAAAAATTAAAAATGCGATAAAAAAGTGTGTATTATAGCTAATATTAGTGTAATTTTGCGTAAGTTTTAGCTATATTATTACCCGTCATTCAAGCAATAATCTCTAAAAAAAGGCAGTTAGTATTTAATACTTTGACGACCGGTCATAGGCTTGTTTAATCTTCAACGTTAGCACCGAAAAAATTGGAACTAACTTTGTAATATTAAAATCATTATTAATTTGATCAGCATGCTCATTTTAAGACAGATTAAACAACCCCATAGTCAGAGGATAAAAGCTTCCTGGATTAACAAATCAAAAAATTCTTTTACAAAACTCTGAGTAATATTCTATAAAATTTCGTTTCTCTTCTATTTTTGCGGGAATTTTATAGTATAGATACTCAAACGCTGCTACATATGATAAAACGCATAGTCCCTATTGCCTTATTTCTGTTGACTGCTTCCTTCGCTATTGCACAAAGCCCGAAGGCGGTGAAAACCGGAAAGCATGACATCGATGCCTTCCATAGTTCGAGTATGGTTTGCCCTCCCGGATCAAATCCCGATGCAGGCATTTCTACCCAGTCTCTTTTCCCAAATGCACAATCCAATGATATATTGTTTCTTTGCCTGGGAGATTCAATGGATATTCTACATTTTGGTGGAAATCTCAGCGGAGATCCGCAACCTGCCTCAGCCCCTGGTTTCAGTTATGTTTTTTACAGCTGTCTTCCTACGGTAAGCGGGCCTTCAGAAGCCTCCATACTTCTTGATGCCTGTCATATTGCTCCCCCTAATATTACGGCCGTTCAAGCCGGCGTGGATATCAATGGAAATGCTACCTTTTTTAATAATGGTCAGATACAGAATACATTCAATGCAGGTGTTCCGATGACGGTTTGGTTTGCACCAATAACGCTGGATGATTTTGCGTCTTTTGGTACTGAACAAGATCCAAATACAGGAGAGCAAGGCCCATGTATGGATATTAATACTGCGGATGCCTTTACCGTCACTTATCTTAATGCTATCGAAGGGATAGATATCAATACTTCCACGAATGGTGACTGTGTTGGCTCTTTTACCGCAACTGGTGGTTTACCAGAATTCGACGGTAGTAATTATACCAATATAATAATTACACTCAGTTCCGACCCAAGTGTAGAGGCCGATATAAATGGTGCCAACTTTACCCATGGTGATACCATTGAATTTACTGTTCCACAATCGGGTACTTATGATGTATTGATAGAGGATGGTAAGAGTTGCGCTGCAAGCTTCACCATCAATATGACAGCATGTCAGGATGTGGTTTATAATGCATCCGAAGAGTTTGCCGCTCCGGGAAGCACCGTTTGTGTTACAATAGATGTATCTAATTTTATAGATGTTTTATCTTTTCAATTTACCATCCAATGGGATCCTGCTGTTTTACAATTACCGACGCCGTTGAGTACGTCGGTCAATAATCTGGGCACATTAAACGACATTTTTTTCGGCCCTGGCACCCCAACAAACTCCTTAACCGTAAGTTGGTCTGATGCTGATTTCTCCGGTGAATCATTACCTGACAATACCGGCATTTTTGAAATATGTTTTACAGTCGTAGGGCCCGTGGGTAGTAGTACGCCTATTACCTTCTCTGGAAACCTAACACAAATAGAGGTATTAAATTCTTCTTTTCAACCCATTGGTTTCATTAGCCAGTTAGGTTCTGTAACGGTAAGTGGCCCCTTAACCGTGACTTTTACGAGTTGTAGTTCTCCATCGACCGGATCGAATACCGGAACCTTTATGGTTACTAGTTCAGGAGGGGTTCCTCCTTATTCTTATAGCTGGGTCAACACCATGAACGCTGGCATCTTCGGTTCAGGAAATATCTCTTTGAATGGCGGCTCAGATGTTGTTGGAGATGGTATGCCTGCGGGAGATGTACCACTAGCTCCCGGTACTTTTGAGGTAATTATAATAGACGATGTTGGTATTGCGGACACAGCAACGGTACAGATATTTGATGCACCTCAATTAACAGTTGCTATAGTTGGTACGGCACCTACCTGTTCGAATACTGCAGATGGTACTTTTTACATCGATGCTTTAGGAGGCGGCACTGCTCCTTATAATATCGTCTGGTCGACTATGGAAACCGGAGTGGACACTATTTTTGGCCTGACTGGGGCTAACTATTCAGTAAGCATTACAGATGCTACAGGTTGTGTGGCGATTGCTCAAAATGGCATACTAACCACGCCTATAGTCGTTGATACCACCACTTTACAACACGTGACCTGTAATGGTCCGGGAAATGACGGAGCCATTACGGTCGAGGCTACCGGGGGGACTTTAGCCCCTGGTAGTGATTATAACTATGCGTGGGACAATGCTGCCTTTGGTCAGAATATCAGTTTCCTGACGCCAGGTGTTTATTGTGTTTCCGTTACAGATGATAATAGCTGTGAGGTTGTCCAGTGCTTCACTATTAATGCGTCTGCTCCTCCGATCATAGTCAACTGGGATTCTATTTCAGTTTCCTGCCCGCTGGATATGAATGGTGAATTAACCGTCAATGTTATTGCTGGAAATTCCGCAATCGATTCTTATACCTGGGATCCTGCTCAGCCTGGTGCTGATGAAACGATTACCGGCCTTGGCCCGGGAACTTATTATGTAAGTATCACTGCGGTTGACGGGTGTTTCGTTGTAGATTCGGTGACTTTATATGCTCCGACGATATTGACTTACGATTCTTCTCAAGTGCAATCGCCTACTTGCCCCGGTGATGTGAATGGCTCCGTGACTGTCTTCGTGAGCGGAGGTACAGCTCCTTATTTTTATTCCTGGAGTAACTTAACAACGAGTAATTTTCCACTACTTCCGGGTCTTGTGGGAGATTCTACCTATACGGTGACCGTGACGGATTCAGGGAATTGTGGTGATACTATAATTGAATCTATATTATTAGAAAATCCACCGGAAATCATCGTTGAATTTGCAAATATACAGGGCGTTAACTGTAACGGCGGAATACCCTGCGACGGACAAGCTATTGCTATTGCATCAGGAGGTACCGAAAATAACGGGATGTATAATTTCAACTGGCCATCCGGAGAAACCTTTTCAGGAGTGTCGCAAAGTACTGCAATGAACCTTTGCCAGGGGCTTCTCACTTTAGAAGTGAATGACGGTATTTGTTCGGTGACGGCTGATACAATGATAAGTTTTCCGAGTCCTCTTCAGGTTGATCTGAATAATTCTTCCACAACTCCGACCAGTTGTTTTGGAACTTCCGACGGAGCTGCTTTTGTACAAGCTACGGGGGGTATCCCCGGATATGATTATCAATGGATAAATCCGAATATAATTGGTCAAAATATCAGCAATGTTCCCGCTGGTATTTATGATTTGTTAATTACTGATGCTAATGGTTGTCCCTATCAAACTAGTGTTGAAGTAAATCAACCAGAACTACTAGTGGCTACGATGATTGATACCTTGGATGCCAGCTGTGCAGGATTGGCAGACGGAATGCTAGATGTAAGCTGGACGGGAGGCAATCCCGGCAATGCAACGTATGCATGGACTAATATTGTATCGACTACTTCTGAGGCTGATAATCTCCCTGCCGGCTTTTATACCGTGACGGTGACAGATATAAATGGCTGTAATGATATTGCTACCGGTTTGGTTAGTGAGCCTCCTCCTATCATTTTTGTACTTGACACGATTGTTGATCCACTGTGTTTTGGGTTCCAGACTTTTATAACCATAGACACTGCTTATGGTGGAACTGACGGGTTCAATCCTCCCTATACGTTTTCTGTTGATGGCGGAGCTCCACAATCTATATCAGGAAGCATCCCGGTGTTAGCAGGAAATCATACGGTTGCTGTTTTTGATAATAATAACAATAATTTGAGTTCATGTAGTAGTGACACCATGGTTTCTATCAACCAACCAACAGCTGTTAATGTATCTTTCAGCAATGACATTGAGATGATTGAACTAGGGGATAGTATTGAACTGGAACCGCTAATTCAATCTTTATTGATTGATTCAATCATCTGGTCACCTTTGACGGCGCTTAATTGTGTAGACTCCGCGTGTAGCAGTGTGTTCGTTATGCCATTGGAAACAACCACCTATAGTGTCACTGTAATCGACGCTAATGGTTGTATAGGTACGGACAATGTCATCGTGGAAGTTGACAAAAACAGGAATGTTTTTATTCCGAATATTTTTACGCCGAATGATGATGGCGTCAATGATGTGTTTAAGGCATTTACGGGTGCCGGGGTACAAAAAATAAATTTCATGCGAGTCTTTGACAGATGGGGGGCGCTGGTATTTCAAGCGGATGATTTCATCCCGCTAGATTTCGGCAATCCCGGGTGGGATGGTTATTTCAAAGGAAAATTGATGAATCCCGGTGTTTTTGTTTATCTGATCGAAGTTGAATTTGTTGATGGAATAGTCCTTTTGTATCGGGGTGATGTGACATTAGTTGTCCATTAATCCAGGGGTGAGAAGTGAGAAGTGAGGTCAAAAGGTCAGGGAGCTTAAGTTTCCTGACCTTTTGGCTTTATAGCCTAGTTTAATGAGGTGTTTAATAAGTCTTATTTTTTGGGGATGGTAAAACTAAAAGTAGCGCCTTGGTCCAACTGAGATTTTACACTGATAACTCCTCCCAGTTTTTGGACTATCTTTTGGCAGACCGCCAGGCCGATTCCTGTGCCTTCATATTGAGATCGGGTATGCAGTCTTTGAAAAATAATAAATATTCGTTCCTGAAATTCGGGATTGATACCAATGCCATTATCAGAGATATAGATTTTATATTGATCTTCATCCTCTTTGGAGAAGACTTTTATCTCCGGCCTGATATCCTCTTTTCTAAACTTGATTGCATTGCTGATCAGGTTTTGAAACAACTGGATAAGTAAAGATTGAACGGAATGAACGACGGGAAGAGGGTTTTTCACCGTAATTATTGTATTGGTTTCCGCTATACTTACCTGTAGGTTAATCCTGCAAATATCAAGTATGTCATTGAGATTTACCTTTTCTATTTCCAGTTCGCTCTTTCCAATAGTAGCATACTTAAGCAGTGCATCGAGTAGATTATTCATTCGAATAACTCCTTCGCTCACGAAGCCAAAAAAGGAAGCCGTATCTTCATCTACCTCTGCTTTGAATTTTCGTTGAATCAATTGGGTATAACTGCCGATCATCCGTAGTGGTTCTTTTAAATCATGGGAAGCGACGTATGCAAATTGTCTAAGTTCTTCGTTTACCTGCAACAACTGGACATTCTGATTGGCGATCTGATCGCTCTGGGTCAGCAATAAAGCCTGGTACTCATTATCTCTGGTCAGTTGCTCAATCTCTTTTTGTTTTTGCTGGATCGCGAATTGGATTTCCATATCCAGAACCTGTCTGCTTCGTTGTTCTTTTGCAAATCCTTCCTGCGCTTTTGAATAGATCAACTGATAACTCAGTGCTTTTTCAAAATTCTGTAACTCCTGGTATATTTTAGCCAAAATCTGATAGCCCCGGATTTCATTTTCTTCATCTTTCATTCGTTTGGCTGCAACGATTCCCTGGCTGGTCAATTTGATAGCCTTGTCAAATTCTTTTTTATGATAATAAATATTACCAAAATTGATCAGGTTGATTTGTTTACCATTAATCTCACCGAGTTCGGTAATTAAAACCTGCGCTTCTTCTGCATTTTTTAGCGCAAGGTCAAAGTTTTTTAAGGCAGCATTAGTGCGTCCTTTTTGAGCGAGCGTATGGGCGATCATTTCCCGGTAATTGATCTTAACCGCCAATTCGTATGCTTCTTCAAACCTGTTAATTGCTTTTCGGGGATCGTCAGAATGGTAGTAAATATTACCAAGATTATTACAAACTATGACTCGTGTATAATCATCAATGACATCATCATACTCTGCCAATACGGTTTGATAGCGATTAATAGCCTCCTGATAATTAAAAAGGGAAGCATAGATCGTTGCAATATTAATAAGGCTTTGAGAGGTGTTTTTACGAAAATT
>JBLHJZ010000198.1:0-7937 GCA_047619515.1 Saprospiraceae bacterium
AAAGCGATTTGGTCAGTACTTTCGGAAGTTGATTTGATATCAAATTGAAAAGCAGCGGTAGCACGAATAGCAGTCACATCGACCGGACGCCACTTGTTCCAGCTTGCACCGAAGGCAGTTAACTTGCAATCTCCAGCGCTGTTGTCCCACTTTAGGTGAAGGGATTTTTGGCCTTCCGAATGTTCTTTATCGCTCAATTCAATCGTTTGACATGGATCGGAAATGAGCCCCCAGGCATTATTATTAATAAATGCGTCAGCTAATATTTGTATAGGCATTGCTGTTGGATTAGGAAGTACTTCCTCTACCATCCAGGGCTTTTGCGGTTCGGGTTCATAGAATACCAAGCTGATATCATCCAGGTAAATACTTCCACTCTGCTGCAATTCTAATTGTAATTGTTTGATATTGGTAGGGTCGAGATTTTCTATTTCAATATCAAAAGAACTAAGCGGAACTAATACCTTTTGCCATTCTTCATCAATAGTTGTCCGTTCAAAATATTTATTACTGGTGTATGCAAAACCCATTCCGCCACTGTAATCTATTAAAGTCAATACAATGGCTAATCCAAATGATTTTCCTTCCTGAGAACGCACATACATTTGAATGGCCGCATAATCCATGATCTCAGATAAATCTTTACCGGCGTAACTATCCCAGCCAATTCCAATGCCGGCAAACTTACAACCTTCCGCATTCCGGTTCCAGGTCACTTTTAAAGCTTCACTGCCACTATGAACAACGGTGTTGGTAATACTCGCATCCTGGCAAACATCTTTCTCCAAACCCCAAACATCTGTCGCATCGTCACTGTATATATCAGATTCCACGACGCTCAAAATATCTGTGGGCTTAGGTGCTGGAGCTATTACTTCCACGCCATCATAGAGCGTGGCTTTCTTTACTTGAACACAAGAAGTAGCTACCATTAAAAAAGTGGCACCACACAACAGGAATATTTTATAAAAAGAAAATTTATTAAAAGACATATCAATTTTTTTATAAAAAACTTCACCGAAAAAAATCCCTTCCAACCCTTTCCAACCCTTTCTACCTTTCCTCCTTTCTTCGTCCTTCCTTACAACGCCAAAGGTTCCCCAGCAGTAAAAGTGATAAAATCAATTCCAAAATCAACTGGTAATGGTGGATCTGGCTGAGAATTCTTATCGGAAATCAACAACACTCTTATCGCTACTATCTTTTCTAACTGTGCCTGGGTCATTCCGACATCACTCATCGGGTGGCTGATATGTTGCCATCCTTCCCAATTTAATGGAAAATCACCTTCCACTTGGAAAGTAGCATCTGTACCATCATCAAAAACACCGTTACCATTAGTATCAAAAGCAAATTGAATCACTGCAATCCCGAAAGGGCCGCCATCTGCATATAAAAAGCAATTGAAATACAACTCTTCCGGAACAGTGGTAGGAAGTGGGGCATAAGTCTGCCCGGTTATGGTAGAATTAATATTGATTAATCCGACAAAAAAATTGGATACTACATCATCCGTACCTTCGAAAAGATAATAATAATCTCCCTGAGCAGCCGGCATATTGTCTTGTCGCCCGGTTTGATTCGTCAATTCAAATTCAAAGTTTCCGAAAAATATATCTGTTCCGGCATCTTCCTCAAAATCTGCAAACAAGGAACCTTCGTATATTTTAGCAGATACCACATTTACTTCGCCTGAATCTAAAAATCCAGCTTCTTCCGGTACCAATAATTGAACGGTACACATTTCTGCTTTGAAAAAAGGAAGATCGGTTGTTCCTCCTGTCCAGGTCGCATTGCCAGCAACTAATTCCGAATCAAAACCCTCAATTCTTTTGACCGCTCCGCTTTCCGTTCCGGTGATTTCCACTACCCAATTGACCGTTTTATTGAACCGGGCGGCAAAAAACACCGTTTCCCCTGCTGCAAAATCTACGGTAGCCTGACTGACTACCAGACTGTCAAGTATAGTGAAATCGCCAAAGCGATCCACGAGGTTAGGACCATCAAAAGTGTCCGTTTCATGGTCACAGCCCGAAATGGCAAGCGCAAAAAATATTACTGATACCAGATGATAAAATTTTAATCTATTCATAACTAATCTGTTACTTAATTTTTGATTGAAATATATTCAAATATTTTTAGAATTTCATATTATACAATACAAACACCTGATTGAAATCATAATCATTGGGGTTGTCGGCTCCCAATTGAGAACTAAAATGTTGATATTGTAAGGTCATATAAATGCCCTTTTTGAACTCATATTTTAGTCCTGCAGCAATCAGGCTTTCTGTATCATCCACCACATAAAGCCCCGGAAAATCTTTGACGTCATTAAATTCCTGGATAAAGGGAACATAATCCGTACCCTCGGCAGATAATAATTTTGCACCAAGCAATAGCTCAAATTTTGAAAACAATTCTGCTTCCAGGCCTAATTCAACCAGATTAGAACTCAACTCGATTTTTTCAATTTCAACACCACCCCGTGAAGCTTGCTCATATTGGTAGCCCAGGGTAAGGCGTAATTTCTTATCCCAGTCTGCCATTTTGTGAAAATTCAGATTAGCAGATGCGCGGAGCAGCGTAAAGCTTTTTAATTCAAAAGTCCCCTGACCTCGTATCTCTTCCATCAAGGCACCATCTAGTTTAGCTTCGATTTTGTCATCTGCTGTTCCGTAGGCTACTCCAAATTTTATCCCGCTACGGTTTGGTGTAGCGGTGCCATATGGCATCGTGTTGCTATAACGAGGATCGTAAGACATGAGCCTGTCAGACAATTGAAAAGTATATAATGAGCGATCTCTGGAAAGATCGAAAAGCGATGGCATTCTTACCGTTCTATCTTTTCCAATCCGATTATAATACGTTTTAGAAGCGTCATAATCAATCCTTTTGCTTTGTGCACCGATACTAAAGAAATCAGGCCCTACATCTACATAGGAAGCAGAAAGGGTGATTTTTTGAGGTTTGAAATATACTTTAAGGCCAACATCCAGGAAGGTGTCATCCTCTTTAAAAATAGATACCGTATCTTCTTTAAATTCCAGATTAGATTGTCCCATTTCCCCAAGTAGGTGCAGGGCTATATTCTTTTTATCCAAAATTGTAACATCAAAATCAAAGGTATATACGGCATTGCGAATCCCTGAGGTGGCTTGCCCTGATTGTAAATCATCGAAAGTATAGGCCACATTCAACCCGAAATCAGCTTGGAGACCAAGAGAGTCGTTAAGGGTTTGAGTAGAAAATTTAGCCTGCCCCCCGGTAATAAGACGATTAGGGGTAGTGAAAAAATCCGTTCCCCTTACCCGGGCAATAAATCCACTAAGATCCATATCTTCCAGCCCTTCAGCGAAGTCCAGACCAAAATCTAACTTTGCACCTTGCAAACGACGGCTGTTGTCATCCGTATAAAACTGCTCATAATGAACTACTTCTTTCTGTGGTAAAAATGCAGCAGGTTCATTAACGGTTCCTTCTTCATTTGGACTGAATAAAGTATAAGGGGACATCACCACATCCATATCTCCGACACGATATTTGACCGCATCTGCAATGATACCTTTTGCCCATAATTCCCGAACTTCCACGGACATTCCGGAACCGAAAAAACCACCAAATTCATTTCGTAACCGAAGAATAGCTTGTACTTCGGACGTTTTATTGGGTGTAGCGTTTATGGCAAGATCGAGGAGGAACTCTCCGTCCGTCTGGCTGACCACAGTCGAACTATCCGCATCGAGGATAGCTCCGTCAATTTCGGTTTGAGCCATGATAGTCCTTCCCAAGCCATTAAATCTGAGTTTTTTTCCTTCTTCCTCTTTTTCGGTAGCCAGGGCTGAGCCATCCTGGGCAGCAAGAAAATTTACCTGGAAAATCAAAAAATTGGCAATAAAAAAAAGTTTAAGTAAAGTATATTTCATGTCTAAATAATTATTCTAAGTGATGTAAGTAAAATAAAGGATACTATTATTACTTAAAAAAAGGTTTTTAATTCAAGGGTGACTTCTTTGCCTTTATATTTATCCAGGCTAAAGCTCTTGTCTTCAAATTCCATCCAGCGATGCCGGAAATAAATACCTGTACTTTTGGAAATAGTCCAGTCAAAGCCTACTCCAGTCCCTGTAGCAAACTGATCTCTCGGTAACTGAGAGTCCACATCCCAATCCGTGAATTGACCGCCTTGGGCTTTTTCCAGCCCTAAATATCCGGTAACCATAAAGCCTGGTAACAATTCGTAGTATATATCGAATTCGTGGGATTGTACAAAAAGGTAAGTGTCGCCATCCATAGATGGAATCGGGGAAGCATTAGATTTGGCTGATCCAAAAGAGCCTAGATAAAAGAAATATAAAGCTCTGTCATTTATGGTTCCTTTGACTTTGGCCTGTAAATCTACTGCACTGAAATATTTTTTATTTAATGCGGTGGCAGTTGCCGGATCAATATCAGTAGTCTGAACGATTTCCGAAACGCCCCTGAAAAAAGAGAGCTGGCGGCCATAGGGTCCGAATACAGTAGGTCCGGTCGCATTGGCAGGAAACGGATTATAGACCCTCGACAAGGCCAGGCCATTAATCCGGTGTACATACGTTAATTGTGTGGAAGCGGCTTCAAGTTCTTTAGCCAAACCCCAGCCTACGTTCAACTTGACAGGGCCGAGTTCAATCCCGGTATTTATGTTGACACCACGGCGGTTATGTACCAATTGATTGACCAGCGCCAGTTGCCCTCCGACACCATTGAGACCAGCTACTAAACCGAAATCACTCAGGATCTCAGGGTTAGAATTAGTGGCAATTTCACCATTTTGGTTAAAAAAGTTTTTACTGATCTGATATACTTGTACATCAAGTGGAAGGAAAGTATATTCTTCGGGTATACGTGCTCTCAGCATCAAAGCTTCCCCCCATTTCTTCTTGTAAGTGGGACTTTCGTAGCTTCCTGCTCCGAGCTCTCCGGTCAGGCTTACCTTGCCCAGGTTTAAATCCAATGCTAAAGAATGCACCTGGTAAATCCTTTTAGGAACGGCAAATTTGTCAGGAGCATTCACCTGAGGAATGAATACACGGACGCTGTCAAGCGCGGTTTGGCTGTGAATCACGTTATAAGAAATCATCTGTCGTGCATTTCCTACCTTGAAGTTGCGACCAATTTTACCGCCGGTAATGAAATTTGGTATCACGTTGGCCGCACCGTTGAAGCCAATATAGGTAGGTACATTTCCGGCATCAAGTGTCACCGGAATAGAAGCATAAGGATCCACCTTAGCGCCAGGTAAGCCACCATTAGGTTGTGTCTTCCCCCAAAAAAGATCAAAAGAAAAATCGCCTGGAAGTTTTCCACCATTTACGATCAATCCCTGAAACGCCTGGTTGTTCCAGCGAAGGTCACCTGCGCTGGTTGCTCCCGTTTCATAATAATTATTATATTTTTCTGTGTTGGTGACCCCTTCCCAAGGTGTCCGGTCGAAAATACTGAAACGATCCAACAACTGAAACACGCCAATAGTAAAAGAGCTTAGATTGTACCAATGAATACCTCCGGCACGTATTCCGAAATTTCCATGCTTCGTCCTGACGTTTCCATAAAAATTAAGCCCGAGGTTCATTGTAAAGACATTGTCTTTGGTACCCGTACCGAGATATGGCGTAAAAAGATACAGCTCTGTTCCAAAACTGGATCTACCATTTGGCCTTCCGATTATGGTCATTGACATCATTGGTTCCCTATAGCCATCCCCTACACCATAAGCTTTCTCATAAGGTGCGAGATTCGGATAGGGTTCCGTCATATTCCTTCCATAAAGGAACATTCGGTAATAACCAAATATGGTTAATTTTTGATCTTGCTTTCGTAGTTTCTGTTTTACAAAAGAAGAATCATATTGGATGCCATATATTACTGCATTCGAATTAGCAGGAATTGATGTAGTGGTATCCGTTAAAGGAATGTAAGCCTGATCTACATCATCTAAAGACAGACCGTCGGAACTATCCTGACTATAGGAGACCAGATTTAAAAAGACTAGTAATAAACACAAAGAAAACCTTTTGACATTCTTTAGAAATAGAGCAGAACCCCATGCAAGAATTTGTTTTCGGGTTTTTGTTTTGTAATTTTGAACCATAATAATATATAGTTTTGTTGGAAACAAATTTATGTGTTAATGCTTCTGTTCAAATAAAAATTAGATACATCTCCCTTACTTCTTTTTTTATTTGCATACATCTTTGATACATCATTGTGTTATTCGGTTGTACAAGTTTTAATAAATACTTAATTTTTCGGTAAAGTATGATTTTTAAAAAATAAAATTTTTAAATAAATGAATAAAATAAAATTTTTCTTCCTTTTTCCATTATTGCTTTCGATCTCCTATGCATATTCGCAAGCACCTGAAGGTCCGATCAAAGTAGAGCTTAAACTAGAAAATGAGGGCTGGCAAATCTATAGAGGTGGAAAACCTTACTACATCAATGGTGTAGGCGGACAATCTTATTTGGACAAGGCCGTAGCCTACGGGGCTAATTCTGTCCGAACCTGGGCAGCAAACGATGCCATCGCAATTTTAGATGATGCTCATGCCAAAGGATTGACTGTTTTGTTTGGTTTATGGGTCGGTTGCGAACGACAAGGATTTGACTACGATGATGCTAAATCTGTGCAGGCACAATTAGAGCAGTTTACAGAAGTCGTCAAAACGTACAAAGATCATCCTGCTATCCTGATGTGGGGTATCGGAAATGAAATGGATCTTTTCTATTCCGATTTCAAAGTTTGGAATGCAGTAAACGATATTGCCAAAATGGTACACGAAGTAGATCCTAATCACCCAACCATGACGGTAACGGCCGGGCTGGATGTCGCTGAGGTACAATTGATCATGGAGCGGGCACCGCATATTGATGTATACGGGATCAATACTTATGGCGGACTTATCGGAATTGATAAAGAGATGCGTGCCTATGGTTGGGATCGGCCATACGTGATCACAGAGTGGGGCCCCAACGGACACTGGGAAGTGGCTAAGACAGATTGGGGAGTACCTATCGAACAGACCAGTACTGAAAAAGCTTATTTTTATAAAGAAAGGTATGAAAAGGGTATTGCGGCAGATAAAGAGATGTGCGTTGGTTCCTATGTTTTCCTGTGGGGCCAAAAGCAGGAAACGACTCCCACTTGGTACGGTGTATTTCTGGAAGACGGAACAGAGACCGAAGTGATGGATGTACTGGAATATGAGTGGAGTGGCAAAATGCCGGAAAATAGATCTCCTGGTATTTCCTCCATTACTATAGATGGGAAGAAAGCCACAGAGAGTGTTTATGTTCAACCAGGTAAAACCTGTGCTTTGAAAGTCGATGTAAAAGACCCGGATGGTGATGCCTTAAAATATCGTTGGGAAATCCTACCCGAAAGTACGGATATCAAATCTGGAGGAGATGCAGAGTCAAGACCAGAGCCTATTGAGATTGTCATCAAACCAGGTAGTGCAAAAGGAACGCTTAATTTTAAAGCGCCGAAAAAGGTGGGGGCTTATAGGTTGTTTGCTTATATATATGATGGCAAAGGAAATGCTGCTACTGCGAACATCCCGTTTTATGTGAAAAAATAGTTTTGAACAATACTTAATATATATACACCCATTAGTAATGAGGTAGGTAGCTTAGGTTGCTTACCTCATTTTTTTTTGCTGTTGTTCGTCTTTTTCGTGGTTATAAATTACTCATAGAATGGATTTAGGATAAAATTGCAGATTTCTAAATGGGTTCAATTCTCTTTATATAGATATTCAACCACTTCGTGGTTATTAAAAAAGAGGTTTTCATACCACCGATTTCATCGGTGGCTATTCGATTTAAATCCCTTCAGGATTATTTCTTATTGTAAAGTAGGGGGTTCCTCGATTTCCTTATGAATACAAATCAAAA
>JBLHJZ010000199.1:0-7928 GCA_047619515.1 Saprospiraceae bacterium
TATAATCAAATTACTATTGGTGCGACCACCAAATGGGGAATTAGCAGTGCGGTGATCAATCGTTATTTTTGTGTCGATTGCGGGTATACCGAAGAATACGCTCAAATGAATGATAAATTTTTAGCCTGGGCCAATAAGATGCTGGATAAACAGGATCTTGGGGGAGGCGAGTTTGTTTGAATGATTGAGGATTGAGGATTGAGGATTGAGGATTGAGGATTGAGGATTGAGGATTGAGGATTTAATGATGCCCAAAATTTATTGACAAAGTTTGAGTTATTCCTATTTATTTTGCTGGAAGCAAAATTTCTGTGCTCTCTCCGCGTTACTCATTTCCTCTACGGTTTTAATAATTAACTGCGTAGAAAATTTACGAATTGAATTACAATCAAAATGTGATACAAGTTTTATTCTCAATTTATTAAAAACCCCAGGGAAGTATAAGGGGTCTTTACTTAACGTTATATGGAAAAAGATATGGATACTACGCAGAAAAAAGGATTCAATTTTAAATGGTTATTGCTTTTGATGGGGCTTGGGCTTTTATTGTATTTGTTTTATTTTAAAAAAAATAAAACCCCGGTTGATCGTGATATTATCTCCCGAACTGAAAGCAATGAAGGTACTGAAGGGTCAGAAGAAATTCCGTCTGGTTTCATTAGTAAGCCACAATATTCCGAGCAAAATCCCAGACCTGAATCCCTTGATCCGTTTACATTAAACGTTGATTTCGAAAGAATGATGATTGGCAATGACAACAAAACTGATTTTGATTTTTCTTTTGATAATCAAAAAAAAGCGCCGACTTATACTTTAAACAATGATACCATAGATTTTGAATTGATGGGTACATTGCGTACTAGGCTAGAGTTAGATAATAAAATCCCACTTGCTCTCGAAATATATACCAATGATCAAATCTCCTTAACAAAACGAAAGGAGCGATATACTTACAATTTGCCATTTATAAAGGAAACCGAAAAGAAAGATAGCAGGGATAAAATCTTATATCGTTTTGATTTCAAACAATCCATGCAACTCGAATCTGGTCTTCATTACTTTTTAATTGTACCCGTTGGCCGGAATAGGATCTTGTATACGGGGAAGTTTTTTGCTAAGTAAATGATGAAATTTAGTTTATGCCATTAAGAGTATGTTGGGATTTTAGCACTCGGCCTACAAACGTCCTTTTTTCGCTTATACTTCAGCTCAAAAATCCTCATTATGCTATGGAATAACTCCGGTTTTTGAACTTCGTCTAATCAAAAAAATGCCAGTTTTCGCCTCGAAGCCCAAATTCCCAACATACTCTAAGCAACAAAAAAAGATGATCCGCTTGAGTATCGGTTTAGCGCAAAACTACTGAGCCGGGTATTTGTTTTTACCTTTCTTCTGGCTTATGTATATTATCGCTCCCGTTCAAACCAAGCCAAAATATGCTCCACTTTTCCGATCAGCTGACTCGGGCGATTTGCAATAAAATGAGAAGCTCCTGGCATCTCGATTAGTGCAGTATCAATTTTCCTCAATTTTAAAGCATGATACAATTGCTTGGCTTCAGAGAGCGGTGTCCGCATATCATTAGTGCCTACCATAACAAGGGTAGGAGTCTCAATATTTCCAACCAAAGAGATGGGTGAAAATTTCCAATAATCCTGATAGTTCTCCCAGGGTTGTCCAGGATACCGAGAATAAGCATAACCATAATAATTATCAGCCGTCAGCGTTTTGCTGATCCAGTTCATGACAGGTTTGATTACAGCTGCAGATCGGAAGCGATTAGTTTTTCCAATCATCCAGGCGGACATAATACCACCAGCACTGCCACCTGTTACGAAAAGACTATCTTCGGTAGTATAACCTTTCTTTAAAATTGCATCTACTCCATCCATAACATCATTATAATCCTCACTTGGATAATTATGATAGAGCAAATTTCCAAACTCCTCACCATAACCTGTACTTCCCCTGGGGTTTGGATAGAAAACTATATAACCAGCGGTTGCATAAAGTTGAATCTCAGGAGAGAAACGATCCCCATAATTTGAAATTGGACCACCATGATTTTCAACCAATAGAGGATATTTATTAGAAGCATCAAAAAATGGAGGCTTGACGATCCATCCTTGTATATCTCGATTATCGAAAGTAGATTTATACCAAATCTCTTCTACTTGTCCCAAAGTCCGATGCTTTAGTAGATCATCGTTTAGAGACATCACTAATTTAGTTTTCCCGTTTTGGTGAATGGCCAACTCCGCGGGATGATAAGGTGTCGTATGTGTAAAAGCAAGGACCCCATTTTTTGAAAGCGAAAATGAACCGCCACCATAAGGACGGGCGACCGTTGTACCTCCGAGATTATCAGCCATTTTTTTAGCCTGCCCATCAAAAGCTGTATAACCAATCTTGGTATTTCCTTTGTCATCATAGTCAAAATAAATCCCCTTGCCATCACTTGCCCAAACCAGATCAGACACGCTTCGATCAAGATTCAATTTTACTTCTTGCTTGTTTTTTCCATCAACACCAATCGTATAAAGCTTTGTTAATTGATAAGTCTGCACTTTATCATCATAACCAAGGTAAGCTAATCGTTTTCCATCAGGAGAAATGGCAATACCAAAATCTGGCCCTTTTCGATCTGTAAGTGCTTTGGTTTTACCGTTTGCTAAAGAGGTTTTATAAAGTTCTGAATTTCGAAAATCGTATTCCCAATCTTCATTGAGGTTAGCTGAAAAAAACAAATCCTTCCCATCCTTGGACCAGGTTGGTTCACCGTGATTAAAATTTCCTGATGTTACTTGTCTAGCCGTTCCACCTTCTGCTGGAATAACAAAAATATGTGTAAATCCAGGCTTCATTTTCCCGGAGCCATCCCGCTCATGTTTAACCCTTGAGGTTATGCGTGGAGCATCAGCCCACTTAGCATCTTTAGGTTTTGTTGGCCCTTTGACCAACGACAATTCCGAACCATCTACAAACTTTGTAAAAGCGATTTGCTTTCCATCTGGCGACCAGGCCAGGTTAGCCGGAGAGTTTTCCAGTTGAGAGAGCCGGGCGATTTTATTCGTTTTTAACCAATACACAAATAACTCTGAGCCTTCCTCGGTCGAGGATACAAATGCAATCCGGGTTCCGTCCGGCGACCAACGAGGTTTTGATTCACTAACATCATTACTACTTAATTTTTGATGTTCAGTACCATCAGCTTTAATCATCCAGATTCGGGAAACACGCTTGTCCTCCATGATATCCATGCTTTTTCGTTCGTAGACTATATAATCACCATCTGGAGAAATTTGAGGGTCACTGACCCATTCCAACTCAAAGACATCCATGCTCGTAAATGGAGGTTTGTCTTGAGCATCTAAAGTCCCAAAATAAAAAGTCAAAAGCAATAAAAAAACACAAGGTCGAATCATCATGATAGGTTAGTTTTTTATGAGGTTTTAAAAGTAAGTAAGTTTTTAATATATCTGTATCCTTTGTAACTCTTTGTTTGCTTCCAGTCCAAAAAAAATACAACAGATGACATCCATCTCATCCTACCATACTACGTTACAAAAATACTCATTATGCTACGGCATAACTCCCTTTTTTGCGCCTTGTCTGGTAGGACGATGACTTCGCCATAGTATAACGAAATTATTGGGTTGATGCACTAGGCTTTTTTAAAGCATTATTGACTTTATTGTGATTTTAAAATAAATGAAATATAGTAATAAAGAATTCACTAGCGATTTAAAATATTTTCGTACTTTACAGGACAACAATAAAGTAATAACATGATTCGATTTTTTCCTTTGATATTGATACTCCAGGCTTTATGTCTGTATCACGCTTATAAAAACAATACACAGCAGAAGTGGTTTTGGCTTATTATCCTTTTTCCTTTTTTCGGCTGTCTGATCTATTTGTACTATCACTTTTTCAACCGGATGACCGTAGATGTAGTCGGTGAGAATATCACCAAAGTGGTCAATAGTAACTATAAGACAGAAACACTGGAAAAGGAAGTGAAATTTAGCGATACCGTTGCGAATAAGGCCTTACTCGCCAATGAGTATATTAACATTGGAGCGTTTGAAAAAGCGATCGCTCTATTTGAATCTTGCCTCATAGGGACACATCGCGATGATCCGGAAATACTGACGGGACTAGTGAAATCAACGTATTTAAACAAAAATTATACAGCAACCATCGATTATGCCCAGCAAATAGAAAGTGATCCTGTTTTTCAAAAGTCGGAAGAACGAACCGCTTACGCCTGGGCGCTTTTCAATACCGGAGCCAAGCAAAAAGCCGAAAAAATATTCCAGGCAATGGATCACCAGTATTCTAATTATGCACAAAGACTGGAATTTAGTGATTTTCTGATTGAAGAAAACAGATCCGACGAAGCAATGGAAAAACTTGCCGGGATGATTGAAGAAATTGACCTGATGGATCGCGCAGAAAAACGGTTGAACCAAACCATTTATGATAAGATTGTCAACCTTCACGGTACGCTCAAGTTGTAATCTAGCGAAAACACACAAAAACAAAATGAAAAAACTCAAGTTCCTCTTCCTGCTATTCTTTTCAATAGCTTCAATTCAACTATCCAATGCTCAGGAATGGACTTCTCTAACTCTGGAAAGCTGGACGCAACTCGGAGGAAAAGCAAAATACCAGACAGATGGCGGCCAAATCATCGGAACCACCGTTGCCAATACCCCCAATAGTTTTTTAACCACCGATAAAAATTACGGAGATTTTATTTTAGAATTTGAAATTCTGGTAGATCCTTCTTTGAATTCGGGGGTACAAATCCGCAGTAATAGCAGCGGAGATTATCAAACCGGAAGAGTGCATGGCTACCAAGTTGAGATCGATCCGAGTCCCCGTGCATTTAGCGGCGGCATCTATGATGAAGCCCGAAGAGGGTGGCTATATCCGCTTTCGCGAAATGAGAAAGGGCGACATGCTTTTCAAAACGGGGTTTGGAATAAAGTCCACATCGAAGCGATTGGCAATTCAATCAAGACCTGGATCAATGGTGTACAATGTGCCAATCTCGTAGATGATATGACTGCCAAAGGTTTTATCGGTTTGCAGGTACACAGCATTGGAAATGAGGTGAAACCCGGTGCACAGGTACGATGGCGCAACATTAAAATTTTAGAAAAAGACCTGGCGATGTACAATTGGACAGATGATCCTGAAGTACCGCAAATTAGTTTTTTGATCAATCAGGTTACTCCTTATGAAATACGTCATGGCTGGCGATTACTCTGGGATGGAAAAACAAGCAAAGGTTGGAGAGGCGCTAAGATCGATCACTTTCCAAAATCCGGTTGGGAAATCAAAGAAGGGGTACTGACCGTACTGGCTTCAGATGGTGGGGAGTCGACCGGAGGAGGAGATATCATCACGGAAGAAGTATTCAGCGATTTTGAATTAGCCTTAGAATTTAAAATCACCGAAGGAGCAAATAGCGGCATCAAATATTTCGTAGATGCAGCACTCAACAAAGGGGCAGGTTCAGCTATCGGTTGTGAGTTTCAAATCCTCGATGATCAAAAACATCCGGATGCTAAAATGGGCGTAAGTGGCAATCGAACGCTCGCCTCACTTTACGATCTGATCCCCGCAGGTAATCTAAATACCCCGGACCGTAGCAAACAATTCAAAGGCATAGGCCAATGGAATCAAGCCCTTATCGTTTCCCGAAATGGAAAAGTGGAACATTGGCTCAATGGCGAAAAAGCAGTAGAATACGATCGGCATTCACAGCTATTTAAAGCGCTGGTCGCTTATAGTAAATATCAAAAATGGGCGGACTTTGGTCAATGGCCGGAAGGGCATATTCTTTTGCAGGATCATGGGGATACGGTGCATTTTCGGAGTGTAAAGATTCGGGAATAGTAGGAAGGGTGAAAAGGGTGGCTCCGCCCTCAAACGAGCCTACTCTTTCAAGTTTACCTTGATGAACGAAGTGAATCAAAAGGGTAACTTGGAAGTACCAAATAAGGCAAGTTTGTAACTTGCTGTGGCTAGCTCACAACCTAGACTAATTAACCGATCCACGAATTACCAACAACCAACAAAAACATCATGAATAAATATAAACTATACGCCATCACATTCCTACTACTGATAAGCAATTTGTCTTTCGGGCAAAACATTTCCAATAAAGTAGACTCGCTGGTAAACTATGCCATGACAAAATTTAATGTAGCCGGAGTTTCAGTGGGGATAGTAAAAGACGGAAAAATCATCCATGAGAAAGGCTATGGAATAAAATCAATTGAGACAAATATACCGGTGAATGAACATACTAATTTCGCCATTGCTTCTAACAGTAAGGCATTTACTACGGCTGCGCTGGCCATTTTAGTGGAGGAAGGAAAGTTGAACTGGGACGATAAAGTGAAAAACCATATCCCGGAATTTAAAATGTATAATGCCTATGTCACTGAAAATTTCAACATCCAGGATCTGTTGACGCATCGTAGTGGCCTTGGTTTGGGCGTTGGAGATTTGATGTTTTTTCCGGATGGTTCAGATTTTACCATTGATGATTTATTAGCGGCCTTTCAATACTTCGAGCCAGTTTCAGCTTTTAGAACAAAATTCGATTATGACAATCTTTTATACCTCGTAGCCGGCGAAGTGATCAAAAGAGTGTCAGGAATGTCCTGGGAAGAGTTTGTAAGCAAACGAATTTTTGAACCTTTAAAAATGGATAATACTTATGCCGGTTTAGATAGAATCAAGGATAAAAGTAATTTGGCAAGACCACATTCTTCGGAGACAGAATCATTAAAAATATTACCTGATTTCCAGGAAATGATCAATGGCGCAGCTGGTGGGATCTATTCCAATGTGGATGATATTTGCAACTGGATGTTATTGCATTTGAATAAAGGGACCTACGGAGATAATTTAGGAGATACCTTATTTAGTACTGCCAGTCAACGTGAAATGTGGAAAATACATACCGTATTAGATGCTAATCAGGATCCCCGATACAACTCCCATTTTTCAGGTTATGGCTTAGGTTGGAGCTTATCCGATATAAGAGGAAATATGATGGTATCACACACGGGAGGCTTACCAGGCATGTTATCGAAGACGTTCATGATTCCGGATATCAATCTTGGTGTTGTGATATTGACGAATACCAGTGATGATGGGGCAGGCGTATTCAGGGCTGTTTCCATGGCTATTATGGATGAATATTTAGGGCTCGATGATTTCGGATGGATAGATAAGTATGCGGCATATTATCAAAATAAAAAAGAAACCGGAGATGCCGTTACGCAAAAGGTATGGGAGATAGTCAAAACCGCGAATGATTCCAAAATCAATATTGACGACTACATCGGAGTATACCAAGACAATTGGTTTGGAAAAGTAGAAGTGTTCAAAAAAGGAGATCAGCTATGGATTAAATCTCATCGCTCTCCAAAGCTAAATGGCTCCATGCATTTTTATAAAGCCAATACTTTTGCGATAAAATGGGAGTACCAGGATATGAATTGCGATGCCTTTGCCCTATTTAGTCTGGACGAAGAAGGAAAAGCCCAAAGCATCAAAATGAAAGGAATTTCACCTAATATAGATTTTAGTTTTGATTTTCATGACTTAGACCTTAAAAGAATAAATGAGGACAGCCATTAAGATTTCCACAAGCCGCAGTCGATCACTACCTCACAAGCGAAGCGATCACCAGGCCGAAGGCCGATCACAAGCCGCAGGCGATCACAAAATGCAAAGCATCAATCACAAGCCACCGGCAATCACAAGCCACCGGCGATCACTACCTCACAAGCGAAGCGATCACCAGGCCGAAGGCCGATCACAAGCAAAGCGATCACTAAACCACTAGATGAATATGAACAGAAGAACCTTCACCAAAAAATCAACCCTGGGCCTTTCCC
>JBLHJZ010000200.1:0-7899 GCA_047619515.1 Saprospiraceae bacterium
GAAAGTAGAAGAGATTGGTGTGGGCAAAGTAAAAATGGGTTTCATTAAAACGTTTATGCTCGCACTTCTGGCTGGTGCGTTTATTGGGTTTGGGGCTATTTTTGCCACGACAGTTACTACGGGTTCTAATATATATTGGGGGCTGACAAAACTAATAGGAGGGGTAGCTTTTAGTCTTGGGCTGGTGCTGGTTATCGTTGCTGGAGCTGAGCTTTTTACAGGCAATAATCTGATAAGTATGGCATGGGCGAGCGGAAAAATTAAAACCTATGAGGTATTACGTAACTGGTTTATTGTTTACATCGGAAATCTGGTAGGGGCAATATCTCTAGCGATAGTTATGATTTTTTCGAAACAGTATACCTTCTCAAACGGAGAAGTTGGATTAAATGCATTAAACATAGCGGAGGCGAAATGTGACCTTAGTTTTGTTTCCGCATTCTCATTAGGAATCCTTTGCAATATCTTAGTATGTCTTGCAGTTTGGTTATGTTTTAGCGCTCGCTCGACCACCGACAAAATCCTGGCTATTATTTTTCCTATCACGGCTTTTGTGGCAGCAGGCTTTGAACACAGTATTGCCAATATGTACTTTATCCCTAAAGCACTATTTATAAAACATTTTGCGGGTTCCGCTTTTTGGTCAGCTATTGGAAAATCTCCGGATGATTTTCCTCATTTGCATTGGAATGGTTTTTTAATCCACAATTTGCTTCCCGTAACGCTGGGGAACATAATAGGCGGTGCTGTTCTGGTAGGGATAGTATATTGGTTCGTTTTCCTTAGGAAAAAATAAAAAAATTTTCGTCTTAGAAGTCAAGCACTTATATTCAATTTTGACACCCGTTCTTAAAAAACTTCAGTATAAAAATAATAATTATGAAAATTGATAATATTTTTTTTCTACTTTTTATGATACTCGGGGTATTTACCTGTGCAACAACTTCTCCAATTACCAGTGATTATGAAATGGATGTTGATCTTTCCGGTTTCAAAACTTTCCGGTTATTAGAACATAAAGACGGTTTTTCTTATGGTATAAATCCGGTGAATCAAAAACGGATTGAAGGAGCTATTCAGCGGGAAATGTTGATGCTTGGGTATAAAATTTCTCCGGATCCTGACTTGCTGGTGGCCTATTTTGTAAAAGAAAAACTCGTAGAGGAAGCCGAAACTAATTATCAGGGTTATTATAAAAAATTGGGATTTCCACTTTGGGAAAATATCATTGAATACAAGGAAGGTACTTTGATTATCGACTTGATTGATCGAAGTACTCAACAAGTAGTCTGGCATGGTGCCTTCAATGGAAAGATGTCTGATGACATGGCCAATGTCGAAGATAAGATCAATGATATAGTACAAGCGCTCTTTGAACAATTTAATGAAGACACCTATTCGTTTCGGAAAGTAACGATAGCAGATTAGGTGGTTCATCGGGTTGTAGTCTAATGTATAATGACCTCAGCGGGGTCATAGTATTTTAAAATTTTATTTTGTAGCATAGACTCACTACTTAATCATTTAAATATGTTAGGCACATTAACGAATTACGAAATCGACCAGATACTCAAAAGCCAAACGCTGGGGCGGATTGGCTGTAGTGCTGAGGGTAGGACTTATATTGTACCTATCGCTTATGCCTATGATGGTGAATACCTCTATGGACATAGCCCGGAAGGCATGAAAATAAAAATGATGCGCCAGAATCCGAAAGTTTGCTTTGAAGTCGATAGCATGGAAAACCTGGCAAATTGGAAAAGTGTGATCATTCAGGGTGAGTTCCAGGAACTGATAGGGGAGCCGGGAAGACAGGCGATGCAGTTTTTTGTCAAACAGCTCCAGCCGCATTTGTTGAGCAGTACCAGTATCCCTTCACAAGGGATGAGCCACTTTCATCAAACGGAACAGTCGGAACTAAAATCTGTTGTTTTTCGGATTCAGATCCATGAAAAGACGGGGAGGTTTGAGCGGTAAAATTAAAGCAATCCTGACTATGGAATTCGATATTCTATTACCCAGGGAAAATATTTTTTCATAAATAAAAAAGACATGAAAGCAATATTGGAAAAACTGGAAAACATTCAATTTGACCATTCGATATGGATGAATGAATTGCTTTTCGCCTATAATGAAATTCCTCATTATGAAAAGCGAATTGTGCAATTAGTCAATACCTCATCCAATGAAGAGGAAAAAGAGCAATTTAATAATTTATTAAACGGATTTATTGTTCAAAAAGAAGCAGTACATCAGCTAAACGAACAAATTAAAAATCACGTCATCAGTATGTCTCATAAAGCGCATGCAAACGGAGAGCTGAAATCAATGATAGATTCCGTGCACCGCGAGACCCGCGAAAAAATGGAGACTTTCAGAACAGTGTATGCTGAATTAAAAGAAAAATTTCATCGACTTGCTTCCTTACAGGATTGACGGAAAGGTAAATTTGAGATTAAATAGTAGGCCATTGATAAATATCACAGACCGGATTGACAAATATCATTGGCAAATGTAAACTCATAGCATATCTTTGTAAGACCAAGTGAGAGATGTGCTAAAGACAGGTTGAGAAGTCGGCCAGGATAAATTGACAGTAAAGCCGGAAATTTTTTAACTCCTTCGGGAGGAAGATTGGGAAGGCAGATAGGTTACTTTAGTCAGCGTTCAGACTTAATGGTTCTCTTGAATCGATAAGGATGGATAAAGTCTTAAAAACGGTAACTTGGGCTTTTGTAGTGTTTTTGAATACTACAAAAGTAAACGGGAATCCTTTTTATTAAGGGTTCCCGTTTGTGTTTTTATATAGCTTATTTGATGAATATCATCCCTTCATTAAAATGCCTTTTGTATGCTACAACGCCCCTATCACAAAAGGATATACGGTAGGTTTATTGGAGGATTTAAGTAAAACGGATTGAGGCAAGCGAAGTGAAGATTGCAGTAATTTAAAAAAGTATCACTCTACAGCTATTTTCTTTTCGCGAGTAGATTTTAGCTCCTACAAAATATCAATACTTCACTTAATTTTCGTCATTGAAAGTTCCTTGGAAATTCTGTAATATGTTACTTACATTAGCTTTAAAAAGTAAAAAACATAAATCATGAATTACCAATATTTCAATCTTAAATCCTCCGTTTTACCATTCATCCTGTCCTTGCTCTTTCTTCTTCCGGGATATGTTGCTCCTGCACAGACTTTTTATTTAAAAGAATATGTACTAGGTAACAGCTATGCCCCTAACAACAGGAGTTTTACTTTCGAGGCTTCAAAATATTGTCCATACAACTGGAGTATCAGAACCATCAGAACTGATTATTTGGGAGGAGAAATTGAACTGCATGCTGCTCCTGGCACAAAACCCGATTGTAAAAGTATTTATCGCATTATCTGGGCTTTCAGTAAAGATATGCGGACAGTGAGCTGCGGCGAAAAGGTATTTATTGATATCACCAATAGACCCATCTCCAAAGCAGATTGTGGCATATTTGTTTGGGAAGGAGACAACAACCCGAGTAGTATCACTTTACTTGCGAGTACTGGCGTCGGAGAATCCTCATTAGTGTATGAAACGGAAATTAAAGACCCTGGAGCATCCTACAGGGACTATGTTTTTAATCATTATCCTGCACGAGCGGTGCAGGGAGAACCGCTGACTGCCAATTATACCTCTGACTATGTTCACCAGGCACGTTGGGAATTGGTCGTGTGCTCAAGAGCGGATATGGCCGCTAATGCGAACGGCGGTTCTTTTACTTTTCGATTAGGAAACAGGGGGATCAGTTTTGATGTCGTTTACCTGTATACTAAAGCAGCGAGTGTCATGGCCAACCCGGTAGCTTCCCTTCAAAACCCAGTCATTCAACATAATCTTCAAAATGCAGAAGGCACTTACTGGATGAGTATTCAGGTACCCGGCTCCTTGCAAGGGTATGGCGGAAAGCAAATTTATGTTGTCATCCGTTTTGTGGATGCCCAAGGCAATTTAATTCCGGGAGGCCATCCTAGTTTAGGCTATATTGATACCAACGGTTATGCTGCTGCGGGTTCTGGCTTGGTTAATGTCCCTTCTGACAATTTTGATTTGGGTGCTCTTCAGATTTGGATGCCTTATTATGCCTTAAATTTACCGTACTCGGCAGGACAGCAAGCTCATGACCTCAGCACATACGCCGAAGTGATCGTAGATGGGGAGACGGTAGCAAAATCACAATTGGTGCCCTTGAGGGTGACCTGGTAAATTATAAGAGATAGGACATACTCCGAATCCATTTAAATTTCATCCCTCGGTGCAATAATAACAAGCTCTTATAATATTATCTGGTTTGCAAGGGCTGGTTTTTTATGCATGATTTTATCATAGAGACCTTTAGGGATAGGGTATTAATAAGTGTCCGATTTAGGGGAAGTTATTTTGGCTTTAGACAAGCGCAAAAAATAGGGAATAGTGGTTCTATGCGCTATTTTTTGTGTGAAGTATAAAGTCAAAAGAACGAGTATAAAGCAGACAGTTATTAGTAACCTGTCCCTTAGGAAGTTCAGTCAGCACTTATTTTTTATTTCAGCTTTTATTTCAACTCCCGTCTGTTAACATTACCACTTATTAAAGTAGATTATTTTTAAGTTATAAACTTACAAAATGAAATCCAATGGAGAAGATTCACATTTTAGCCACTTTGCTGTTTTTACTGCTATCGTTTAGCTGCCAAAAAGACGAACCCTTTAACAAACCGCTGGAAAGCCTCACTTCGCTGGATACAAATGACCCCGGTGGTTCTGCAAGCAACCGTGGAAACAAAGTAGATGTCTGTCACAACGGGAAGATCATAAATGTCAGTGTCAATGCTATCCCCACCCACCAGGGGCACGGAGATGCGGTAGATATGGACGGGGATAGTTATTTTGATCTTGAAAACGTTTGTAGCCCGGGAATAGATTGCAATGATAGTGATCCCAACGTGAATCCCGGTCTGGTAGAAATTCCGGGTAATAGTATTGATGATGATTGCGATCCCAGTACCGTGGAAGAGCTGGTAGTGTACATAGATCTGGACGGCTTGACTGAGACGGGAGACGAATACTCGCTTTACGTACATCCGGATGATAATAGTTCCGGTTTGGAATGGGGTAATCTTTCCGTTACTGAAGCGACTACTTAATTTGAAGGGGCGGCTAATACAGAAATGATTGTAAATGCTTTAGGCGCCGGAGTCTATGCTGCAAAGCTGTGTTCTAACCTGACAACAGGTGGATACGATTGGTATTTACCCGCCAGTGGGGAACTCAATGCGATGTACGAACAACTTGGACCTGGAAATAATGGTTCAGGAGGTAGCGGTGATATTCCGGACGGCAATTATTGGAGTTCTACCGAATCGAATTTCGTCGCTTCATTTGGCAGGAGTTTCTATAATGGCAATCTGATTGAAGATATTAAGTTCAACACCTTCCGATGTCGTTGTGTGAGGAAATAAAGTAATTTATAAGCATCATTATTTTACTACGATGATCATAATTCCAAAATTAGATCTTGTTTAAAATAAAAAGCAGAATCATTAACTTTTAACAGACTATGCGGGCTGGGAATCTAGCGTTGCTTGATTCTGTGAATCAAACAGAAATAGCAAAGAAAAAAGGTGGGCGCGGGTGACTGCTCCGAAGAGTCGCGGGACTCTCCGAGAGTCTTGGACTTGCGTGTTGAGCCTTTTGGACTAGAATTCCTGCCGGCACAGAACGTGTCCGTAGGGACCGGCAGGCGGGTTTGGGTACTTTTTTTTCGATGTCCATGATCCCGATTCTTCGGGGAAAAAAGTGCCAGAAGAATTATGAAATGCTAAAGTCCAGCTCAGATAGGTCGCCGTATTATTTAATCTGCAAAAAAAAATAACAAAAATTATTCTATGGGGTATCGTAAAAACTCAAAGTTCTGGAAACACTAACATGAAAAACGAATATTTGAAATACACCTTACTAGGGTGTACAAAATGCGTAGGTTGACGATCAAAAACGGACACAATTTTCTATCGTCAGATTGTACACGCTACCAAATACTACTCGCCCAAATAGCGTTTAGCCTAGTCAATTATTATATTCAATTTTTTCATCTTTAAAGAAAATGGCAAAAAGAATCATTATTATAAAAGCGAAAATTGCCGGGAATATCCAAATGTCTGTCCAACTATGCAGCCCTTCTTCAATAAGATAATGATCTGCAATTTTTCCTGCGACCCAGAAACCAATCAGCATACCTACACCATAGGTAGCCAATGTAATTAAGCCCTGAGCAGCACTTTTAATTTTTTCTCCGGCCTTTGTATCGGTATAGATTTGCCCCGAAACAAAGAAGAAATCATAACAAATACCATGTAAGGCGATACCGATGATTAGCATAAAAGTTAAGTCTCCGGAATTTCCATAAGCGAAGAGCACATATCGAACTGCCCAGGCCAACATCCCAATCAATAGTGTATTTTTAAATCCAAATTTTTTAAAGAAGACAGGTAATAGCAGCATAAAGAGGACTTCAGATATTTGCCCGATGGTCATTTTTCCCGTCGGATTATGGACCCCGATTTCCGACAAAAAGGGATTGGCATTTTGATAATAGAAGGCTAAGGGAATGCAAATTAATATGGAGGAGATAAAGAAGATTAAAAAGTTTCTATTGTATAGCAATTTAATGGCTTCTAAGCCTAAAATATCAGCCAGTTTAACTTTCTCGCCTTTACTCACCTTGGGCGGTGTTTTGGGTAAGGTAAAACTGTATAAGCCCAATATTGCTGATGCGGTAGCTGTCATTAAAAAGGTGTTTTTCAATAACCCTTCTTGGATATTTGCTGCCGAATCCCAATGGAAAGCATAACTGATCCCCAATCCTGCAATAATCCATCCTATAGTCCCCCAGACACGTATAGGGGAGAATTCTTTGGACGGATCCTTCATTTGATTAAAGGAGATGGAATTCACTAAGGCGAGCGTTGGCATATAGGCAATCATATAGGCTAACACATAAGGATAAAATCCGTTAAATGCGGTTGCCTGTGACATTTGATACATCAAAATTGCGCCGATTATATGTAATACGCCTAAGATCTTTTCCGCATTAAAATATCGATCCGCGATCAGTCCGATGATAAACGGGGCAATAATAGCTCCCCAGGATTGGGTAGAAAATGCCATCCCTACTTCGGTATCTGAAGCTTTTAGATTATTGCCTAAAAAAGTACCCAGCGTTACAAACCAGCCTCCCCAAATAAAGAATTCAAGGAACATCATGAAGGAGAGTTGAACTTGTGTAGCTTTTTTCATTTTTTTAAGTTTTATCTTTAGGGATAGTTAATGATACGATTTAATATTATTGTAATATTCGTAAAAAATTATGTAAAATTAAGCGCCTGTTTAAATTTTGTGTTAAGCAATGGTCATAATAAATAACTAATAATCAGTAGATTGGATTTATAAACATCATTATTATACAACGATGTTCATAATTCAAAAAACAGATATTGTTCAAAATAAAAAGCAGCATCATTAATTTTTAGCAGACTGCGCGGGATGGGAATGTCCAAAAAGGAGGGAGCGGGTGACGGCCTGCGTGAATAGCCTTTTTTTGGACTAGAATTCCTGCCAGCACAGAACGTGTCCGTAGGGACCGGCCGGCGGGTTTGGGCACTTTTTTTTCAATGTCCATGATCCCGATTCATCGGAAAAAAAGTGACGTAGAATAAATAAACTGTTAAAGTCCAGCTAAGCCTTCAATTTAAAACAAAACAAAACAAAACAAAACAAAACAATGAAAGGAAAAGTAGCAGTCATCACCGGAGGAAGCGGCACCTTGGGTAGCGCATTTGCAAAAGGATTGGCAGAAGCAGGTGCCACGGTTTTTATCCTCAACAGGA
>JBLHJZ010000201.1:0-7855 GCA_047619515.1 Saprospiraceae bacterium
GCAGGTTCAATAATCGCTTCCCGGGCGGAATCGATATCCAAAGGTTTTAGATGAAAACGGTTATGCAGAATGCTTGGAATTTTTACCGACATTTCATCCATCAGGCTCATCCGGTCAGAACGGATTGCGAAAATAAATTTTACCGGTATCGGGGAATGCCAGTCCAGTTGTTCTTTGGTTCGGTCTCGAAATGGGATAGCCCGTAAGCTGTCTCTAAGTCGTTCCGGCAATCGATCACTCACCATATCGGCGAGCTCCCGGTTCAGCTCCTCCTGGTCATTTTTATCATGTTCGAAAAATTCCTCAAACTGGTCAAATACTAAAACCGGCGTTACTGTTTCCGATCCTTTTTTAAATTCACAGGCACGGAGGTATTCCCAAAGACCAGGATTTCCGGTGGAGTGCGCTTTGAGCTTTGCTTCGTTGAGATATGGTTTCAATTCGTTTTTGACCATCTCCACCGAACTAATGTCGGTAGATTGCAAGCGAATTTTAACTACCGCGTAATAATCATTTTCGAGTAAGGGTTCGAGTCCGGCATTTATTAGCGAGCTTTTTCCGATTCCGGATTTGGCAAAAAGGACGACGAGCGGTTTTGCTTTGATGAGATTGTAGAGCTTCTTTGATTCTGCCCGTCTGCCAAAGAAAACATGTCGTTCATTTTTTTCAAAGGCCCGTATACCGGGATAGCGGCTTTTAGTAGGTACTTGTTCTGTCATTTCAACATTTTTTTAAGGGATTGAACAATGTTGAAATAGGCATCATCCGAGGTGTTCCAATGATTACTGGTGATCGCTTCCCCGTTTTCCGGTAAGGGTATTTTGGTACGAAGAGATGGATTTTCGCGCCAATCGCAAGGACGGGCAATGATTGGTCGTAACTTTGCTTGTTCGTTTTGATCCAATTCTGCTGCAATCGGAAGCAGGTGATCCGCCATTTCTGTATCTGCCAAAAAGTTTGGGCTTAGAATCGGCAGGATGATATTTGCATTTTTTAGCGCTTCTTTGATTTCCGTATCCTCGGTACCAGCCATAAAACGCTCCGGATACTGGAGGTTGATTTCTCCGTTTTTGACCAGTTGGCTAAGGTTATTTTCCAGTTCGTTTTTAAAAGTCTCATCTTTTTCATTATATAAAAGAAAAACACTTTCGGTTTTGTGGGCAGATTTCTCTTTTTCTGGCATCACTTTACTGCTGAGCTCCGCTAGAAAATCTTTAGCTTCCTTGTCAATGAATTGAAAACTAAACCGCTCTTCATAAAAAGATTTGGTAATCGCACTCATCGGATAACGGGAAGCCGTCGGGGAGATAGTTGTATTTTCTTCCTTGAGTTTCAGGCCATCGAGAAGTAGGCGAAATTGCCAGTTTTCTAAATTAAAGCCAAAAAACAAATAAGTTTTCCGATCATCAAACTGTCCCAAAATCTCTTCGGGAATTCGTGGATCGTCCTTGACAATGTTTCGTATAAATTCTAATTGATCATCTTCCGTAATTACCAGAGACTCCGTTTCAGTCATAGCGCCAAAGAGGTTATACACCAATGGGTTTTGAGCATTCACTTTATCAAAATCAATCGTACTCGCAGTATCCCTTCTGAAGTTATAATAAAGGTCTAAAGGTTGCTTGCCTTCCTCGCGAAGTGCCCGCTGCATATAATCATCGGTATTGGTATTGATAAAAATATTAAAGGGAAGCTTTGCCAGCCATTGATAGGTCTCCGGTATTTTTTTACAATTTTGTTGAATAAAATCTTTGGTCAAATCTTCGAGATCTACCCGCCTTGCGCCTTTTATACTTAAAAAACGGAGTGCGATATAAGTGAGTTTATCCTTGGCATTTTGATCATATTCGACCTTCTCCTGATCGAGAAAATCTGCGAGGTATTTGGAGAGTTCTTCGGCCATCGGAACCATCTGCCCGTCTTTTTCTACTTCAGCAAGGCTGGGTCCTATCAGGAGGACACAACGTTGTTCGTCGAAATCTCTTTTTAATTTTATCCATTGGAGGTTATTCATTCTGCTATTTTGGTTGAACGAGGTTTTTAACTGTCGGGATTCGGTGTTCGGGATTCGGTCGTTGGTACCGTTCAGTACTTAAATCCCTTATTTTCAAGCTGAAATATATGAAATTTTGTTGATGAATGATTAAGGAATGAATTAAAAATAACTTAACATTCTTGGCTAGTCTTTAGCATGTCATAATTCTTCTGACACTTTTTTCATTGAAAAAAAAGTGCCCAAAAATTCTAGTCCAAAAAAAGGCTATTCACGCAGTCCGTCACCCGCTCCCTCCTTTTTGGACATTCCCAACCCGCAGAGTCTGCTAAACTTTAGCTTTATTGCTTTTTTCTATAGCAAGCTCCTAATTGGATTTATGATCATTGCCTACACAAAATTTTATCCGATCACCAATTTTTTTTTCAAAATGCTAAAGTCCAGCTAAGAGAGTGCTCTAAAATTTTACCGCTAAAAATTTAAGGCTGTTGGCGGAATCCTTCTTTTTATCACTTTTTCCTATTTTCCAGAATATTGATCACCTCTTTTAATGAAAAACCTTTCGCTACCAGTAGAACGAGGTAGTGATACATAAGATCTGCTGCTTCATTTAAAAATAAATCACTGTTATCATCCTTGGATTCGATAACCAATTCGATAGCTTCTTCTCCGACTTTCTGAGCAATTTTATTTATCCCTTTTTTAAAAAGAGAAGCGGTATAGGACTTATCCTCATCTGCATTTTTTCGATCCAGGATGACGCTTTCCAATTTATGCAAAAAACCACTGGCTTCATTTTTTTCATCAAAACAGGTATCTGATCCGGTGTGGCAAACCGGTCCGAGGGGATTCACTTTTACTAAAAGTGTGTCCTGATCGCAGTCTAGTGCTATACTTTCCATCTCCAGAAAATTGCCGCTGGTTTCTCCTTTGACCCAAAGGGTTTGCCGGGAACGGCTGTAGAAAGTCACCCGTTTGGTTTCCATTGTTTTCAGGAATGCCGCTTCGTTCATATAGCCGAGCATGAGAACCTGGGAGGTTTTGACGTCCTGGATGATGGCTGGGACGAGGCCGGAGGATTTGTTGAAATTTATTTTTTTTAGCATGGATTTGTTATTTAGTGGATTGGTGGATTAGTGCCGGACGCAAGTTAAAAACTTGCCTTTATATGCGCTTCCACGTTCACTTTGTAAAACTTGAAAGAGTGATGGTCTGGTGCTATAATCTTATAGTTATTTTTTCTTTGTGCAAATAATTTTTTAGATCCGGAATACCGATTTCATTAAAATGAAAGATACTGGCGGCAAGTGCTGCATCTGCTTTTCCTATTTCAAATACTTCTTTAAAATGCTTCAGTGTACCTGCTCCACCGGAGGCAATGATCGGAATGCTCAAAGACTCAGAAAGCCGGACAAGGGCTTCATTGGCAAATCCGGCTTTGGTGCCATCGTGATCCATCGAGGTGAAAAGTATCTCCCCTGCTCCTCGTTCCGCTACTTCTTTAGCCCATTCGAAAAGATCAAGTTCTGTGGGAATTTTTCCACCATTAAGATGGATTTTCCAGCCGTTTCCAATTTGCCGGGCATCGACGGCTACGGTGATACACTGGCTTCCGAAGTTTCTGGAAAGCTCATCGATTAAAGCAGGATTTCTGATAGCCGCAGAGTTGATGGAAACTTTATCGGCACCAAATTCCAGCAATTTACTCACATCTTCGGTTGAGCTGATCCCGCCACCGACGGTAAAAGGGATATTGATTTGCGCAGCGACTTTTTTTACCAGCTCACGAAGTGTCTTCCGTTTTTCATCGGTGGCACTGATATCCAGAAAGACTAATTCGTCGGCGCCCTGACCACTGTAGATTTTTGCCTGCTCAACCGGATCTCCGGCATCCCTCAAGGCGATAAAGTTGATGCCTTTGACCGTTCGGCCATCTTTTATATCCAGGCAGGGAATGATTCTTTTTGTCAGCATATTTTAATTTTGAAGTCATTATTGCAGCAATTTTCACTTTAGGCCTTATCCCGAAGGGATAGAACTTGAATAGCCACCGATGAAATCAGTGGCAAATATAAGAAGTGTCCCGGAACCCAAAATGGGTTCAATTTTCGATCTTTTTACATTCAACCACTTCATGGTTATTAAAGTCATTACGTTTTTCCACCGATTTCATCGGTGGCTATTCTCATTAAATCCCTTTGGGATTTCTTGGTTCGCTAAAAAGAGAATTACTATCATTATTGTGAGATTATTTGTGAGATATTTATTTTTCCTTCGTAAATAGCTTTACCGACGACAACGGATTGGCAGCCGATGACTTTGAGCTTTTCGATATCTTCTATTGAGGCTACCCCTCCACTGGCGATGATATTGAGTTGCGGAAATTTGTTCATCAGTTTTTTATATAAGTCAATTGCCGTTCCCTGAAGCATACCATCTTTGGAGATATCGGTACAGATGACATGTTTTAGGCCTTTTGACAAATGATTTTCTAAAAAATCGTAAATACTTATTGTGCTTGTTTCCAGCCACCCGTTGACCGCCAGCATTTCGTTTTTGACATCGGCACCGAGGATGATTTGATCCGGGCCATAATTTCCCAGCCATTTAAAAAACAAATCCGGAGACTTTACGGCAACGGTTCCAATGATGGCCTGGTTGGCTCCACTGTCAAAAACTTTGCGGAGATCTTCATCCGATTTTATTCCTCCGCCAAATTCGATTTCGAGGGTCGTATTTTTTGAAATCTCTTCCAATGTTTTAAAGTTAATGACACGTTTCGCTTTGGCACCATCCAAGTCTACCAGGTGTAGTTTGCTAAAGCCATGATCCTCGAAAGACTTTGCCACTTCCAATGGGTTTTCATTATAGATTTTCTTTTGGTTATAATCGCCCTGGGATAGGCGGACGCATTTTCCGTCGATGAGGTCTATTGCTGGTATTATTTGCATTTTTATTTTTTTTGGACACAGAGGGCACGGAGAAGCACAGAGTGACACAGCGTTTTTTTTCTTTTTATGAATTAATATTTGACACGAAATTTCACGGTGTCTTGTCTGTTTTTTTGATGCTGTTTATAGGTTAATAAAATTTGTTAAAATTTGTTCGCCAATGCTTCCGGATTTTTCGGGGTGGAACTGGGTCGCGTGAAAATTATCTTTTTGAATTGCTGCACTAAAGGGATGGATATAATCTGTCAAAGCAGTGGTATAGGCGCCTTCTTCTACATAATAACCATGGACGAAATAAGTATATTGCCGGGCTTGTCCCTGATCGAAGATTGCTCCCTGAAGATTGTATATCTGATTCCAGCCCATATGTGGGACTTTAAAGTTTGTATTTCCGACAAAACGTTTGACTTTTTGTGGAATGACTGCGAGACAGGGGGTATCATTTTCTGCTGAATGCTCGCAAAGCAATTGCATACCCAGACAGATACCCAGGACGGGTTGGCGAAGGTTTTTGATCACCTCATCGAGTCCTTTTCGTTTTAAATAATCCATGGTAGTAGATGCCTCTCCTACTCCCGGAAAGATCACTTTATCTGCATTTTGAATCACTGTCGGATCAGCTGAAAGTTGCGCCGCTACTCCAAGTCGCTTCAAGGCGAAGCGTACGGACTGGACGTTGCCGGCGTTGTAATCGATGATGATGATATTGCTTGGCATATAAATTTATTTTTGTATTCGTTCTATGTTTGACCTCTGACCCCTTAAATTATATAACTCCTTTCGTACTTGGCATTTTTACATTCCTGGTATCTCTTCTGATGGCCATTTTTATTGCTTTTGCGAAAGCTTTAAAAATAGCTTCGATCTTATGGTGTTCGTTATTGCCTTCTACTTTGATATTCAAATTACATTTTGCAGCATCAGAGAAGGATTTAAAAAAATGGAGGAACATCTCGGTGGGCATATCGCCGATTTTTTCACGTTTGAAATCAGCCTCCCAGACTAACCAGGGTCTACCTCCAAAGTCAATAGCTACTTGCGACAGACAATCGTCCATCGGCAGGCAGAAACCATAGCGTTCTATACTTTCTTTGTTTCCGAGCGTCTGAGCGAAAGCCTCTCCGAGTGCCAGGGCAGTGTCTTCGATGGTATGGTGCTCATCAATATGGAGATCGCCTTTTACTTCGATGATCAGATCAGCGCCGGAGTGTTTGGCAATTTGTTCCAGCATATGATCAAAGAAACCAAGCCCCGTAGATATCCGGGATTGTCCGGTGCCGTCGAGTAGTAGTTCGATCGAAATATCCGTCTCTGAGGTCGTTCTTCTGACGGTAGCACTTCGATTTTTGAATTTTAAAAACGCATAAATTGCGGACCAATCGGGTGTGATTAGAGAACAAGTCGGTTGGAGTGATTCCGTTACTTTAGCTAATTTCTCCTCCATCATCAAAATACCTTTGGCCCCGAGATTTGCTGCGAGCTGGATATCGGAAAGCCGGTCACCAAGCACAAAAGAATTTTCCAGATCGTAGTTACCTTCCAGGTATTGGGTGAGCATAGCTGTACCTGGTTTTCGGGTCGCCAGGTTATCTTCGGAGAAGCTCTTGTCGATATAAACATTGGCAAATTCAATTCCTTCGTTTTTAAAAGCTTCAATCATTTTATTATGCACTGGCCAGAAATCTGTCTCCGGAAAGCTTGCCGTTCCCAGGCCATCCTGATTGGTGATCATTACCAGTTCGTAATCCAATTCGCTGGCAATTTTAGCCAGGTATTGAAAAACGCTTGGGTAGTATTCCAGTTTTTCAAAGGAGTCTACCTGATAATCAGTTGGTGGCTCAATGATGAGTGTGCCGTCGCGGTCAATGAATAGTACTTTTTTCATGATATATTTGATGATAGTAAAGAACTCGTGTTTAGTTTATTAAACAGTTGCATTGCTTTTATCAGTCGTTCGTTTTCACCCGGCGTGCCGACGGTGATCCTGAGGCAAGCTTCACAATTGAGCTGATTGGAGCGATCCCTGACAATGATGCCTTTTTCTAATAAAAAGTTATAAAGCATTTTAGGTTCTTCTACCCGAACTAAAATAAAATTTGCCTGAGAAGGAAATACTTTTTTTATAAAATCAAAATCAGTCAGCGCCTCCGCCAATTTTATCCTTTCTGCGATAAGCGTTTGAATTTCCTGGTTTACTATTTCCTTATTTTCTATTTTATCCAGCACCGTTTGCTGTGTGAGTATGTTGATATTATAAGGTAATTTTATTTTATTGAGCCAACTAATAAGCTCTGGGTCGGCAAAGGCCATTCCCAGCCGCACTCCGGCTAGTCCCCAGGCTTTGGAGAAGGTTTGTAAGACGACGAGATTAGGATATTTATCAACCAACGAAATGCAACTCTGCGTATCCGCAAAGTCAATATAAGCTTCGTCAACGACTACAATCCCAGGGAAGTCGGAAATAATATTTTCCAACACAGGAAGAGGGATAATACTAGCCGACGGATTATTCGGGTTGCAGATAAAAAGAATTTTTGCATTGCGGGCACTGAAGCTTTTCAGCCCTTCCAGGTCAGGTTGAAAATACTTATCCAGGGGTAGTGTTTTCGCCTGTACCCCTGCTGTCTTGGCAAATACGGAATAGACTCCGTAAGTTGGTACTAAGGTCAGGATGCTATCCGAGCCTATTTCACAAAATAACCGAATCAACAAATCAATTGCTTCATCGCTACCATTACCCAAAAAGATATTAGAAATTTCCAGTCCTTTGAGTTTTGCGATCGTAGCTTTCAAGGTTCGCTGTAGCGGATCCGGGTAGCGGTTAAAGTTGGTATCAAAAGGATTTTCGTTGGCATCCAAAAAAACATCGGCCTGGCCTTCAAATTCATCGCGTGCAGAGGAATAGGGTTGA
>JBLHJZ010000202.1:0-7840 GCA_047619515.1 Saprospiraceae bacterium
CGATCTGGGGTCGAAAAAGTGATAGATCCTCCTTCGTCGGATAGTAAGGCTCGCATTTGAGATTAGATTAAAGGTTTGAGATAGAGTCCCGTTTTTAAATAGCGCTATAACTAAACAATAAGCTTAAATTTTTATATCTCCATTTTGAGCAAGGCCATACTGCCGACGGAGGAGGCCTATCCCTATCCGACCGCGAGGAGGATCTATCCCTATCTGACCGCAGGGAAGATCTATCGCTTCCGACCGTAGGAAGGACTATCACTTCCGATCTGGGGTCGAAAAAGTGATAGATCCTCCTTCGTCGGATAGTAAGGCTCGCATTTGAGATTAGATTAAAGGTTTGAGATAGAGTCCCGTTTTTAAATAGCGCTATAACTAAACAATAAGCTTAATTTTTATATCTCCATTTTGAGCAAGGCCATACTGCCGACGGAGGAGGCCTATCTCTATCCGACCGCAGGGAGGATCTATCACTATCTGACCGCAGGGAAGATCTATCATTATCCGACGCAGAAGGATCTATCACTTCCGACCGCAGGAAGGACTATGAGCAACAACTCAAAAAATACCTCGTTAAATAAAATCAAACCACTAAACCACTAAACCACCAAAACACGATGTCCAATCTTTCAGAAAAAGTAGTCCAGGAAACTGCCCAGGCTTTTTTGTATCACCGGTATAGGAAGAAAGCGCGGGGAGGGAAAATATTTTCAAAAATGGAAGCACGTACCCGACGGGAATATGGCGGTAAACGAGCAGATGGGCTATTGGCTTTTCAGCACTATATTTGGGGCGCTTATGCGGTTTCGATGGAGGCTAAATCTTTTAAGACCCTGGCCGCGATGAAACCTACCCGAAATGATAACCTGTTACTATGGAATAGTTTTAAAGCCGGACTAATCTGTTGTATTATGTCAGGGATGTTCTTTGCCATTTATCGGCTCAACGATGGCTTTATGCAAATCCTGTTACCTCTGAATACCCTAGTTTGCGCTGCGATTATTTATGGGTTTTTTACTTCGAATAGTTATCGACATAAGACCGTCAATGTCATCAGGCAATTGGCGCAATATCCTGCCAATGAACGATGGTTGGCTTTTTCAGGTGACAGCCTGAAATTGCTTTCCAAAGACCAACTCTACAAGCTCGATAAAATTTGCAAATATAAAGGCATCGGCATTGTCATCGTCAATAAAAAGGATAGGGCTGAAGTCTACCGCTCAGCGTCTATGCAATGGAAATGGTTCGGCGATTTTATAAAATATTATAGTAGTGAAAAACGAATACGGGAGATAATTGGTTAGTATAAAAAAGGGGAATAGTTAGTATAAATAAGGGTTTATAATTACTTTTGAAAAACCCAACTGTCATGAAAATAACATCTATTGTTTCTTTTTACCTCCTTTTCATCAACTTTAGTATTGCTCAAACCACACCTCCTTGTGATACCATCGTTCTCAAAACCGGTGAAATTTTATCGGTATCGATCGATATGGTTTCTCATGGTGAAATATATTACAGGGACTGCCCGGTGGATTCCTTCGTTCAACATAAGATAGGGCTGGCTTTGGTCGAAAAGACTTATGGGCATCAGATGACGGCAGACTCCTTACTATCACAATTAACGGCTGAGTTGGATAAGGAAAAATACGAATTGAGTGCTTTCAAAAAATGGCTGTTTAAGAAAAAAGCAAAGAAAGTGATACGATCCCTTACGGAAAGGCAGCGGGTGAAAGTAACCTACAGGCATACTGAAGGAAGAGTTGGTACCAAAACTTTAAAAGGTGTTTTCGTCAACATGACAGATGATGAATTTGTATTGGAAACAAGAAAAGCAGCGCTTATAAAGCTTAAAAAAGATAGAATCGATAAAATTAGCCTATATAAGTCAAAAGGTACTACAGAAAAAGTACTGGGAGGAGTAGCCATTGGAGTAGGAGTTTTTGTTGGGGTAATAGTACTGGCAATATTGGCAGTACTTGGACTTATTTATGTATTGATTGCTGGACTGGGTGGTGAACCTGATAATGATGGGAGTGGAAATTTAGGTGGGGGCTGTTTATTAGCTACCTTATTAATAGTAGGTGGGGTTGCTTTATTGGCAAGTACCGGACCAAAGGGGATTAATGATCCATTTGGAGGGGACTGGGAAATTACAGACAACTTTCAACAATCAGATTCAATTAAAGCGGACGAAATAAAAGGAGACACTCCATGATCAAAGAGGTATAAACAGGACTTAAAACTTCCATCCAAATCTCAGGTCAAATCTCCTGAAAATAATCTTATCAACATGTTGGCGGCTTTCATTATTTCTTTCTGCCCATTGAAAACGATAACCCACATCCAGCAGGAAATTAGCTTTATGCCGGGTAGCAAAACGAATGCCGACAGCGGGGTGGAGTAGTGGGCCGCCTTTAAGTTCGATCCTATCGCCCCAGTTGTCGGTGAGGTCAGCCGCAATGCCATAGCCTGCCTGTAAACTATAATAAGGACTCACGGATTTGGAATTTAAAAACCCTCTAAAATCAGCATGAAGAGAAAAAATACTCATGTCATATTCATCCCAGCCCACACCGCCACCTACGGATATTTGCTGGTTAAATTGATAGCCCATCGAAAAGTTGATCAGGTTGGCGCCAATGATGATATTGTCCTGAAAAGAATCCGAATTCCTACCTGGCATGATACCGAAAAGTAGTGTCATATAAAGGCCGTCAGCGGTGAGTGTCTTCCCGTTTTTAAGCACTTTTTGATTCGTAGAGATCTCTCCGATATGATCGATTGAACTTTGAGAAATCCGAAATTCCTGTCCGGCTAAGGATACTAACAGGAGCGGGTCTGCACCTTTTTCGCTTTTTAAATAACCTTTAAGAAAACTACCGTCTTTTAGATAAACGTGGTAGATAGTGGTTTGGGTTTGAGCAAAAAGAACCAGAGCGCTGAGGGAAAGAATGAAAGTGAGGATCGCTTTTTTCAAAATATAGAATTGTTTTTTTAGTATAAAAGGCGAATTAAGGGATAGCGCATTAATAAGTGTCCAGATTAGACGAAGTTAATATCGTACTAGACGAGTCAAAAAATAAAGAATAGTCCTTCTATGGTTTATTTTTTTGAGGAAGTATAGTGCGATAGTAACGAGTTCATATCGGACAGTTATTAGTGCACTGTCCCTAAATAGGAGTCATTCCGAATTTTTAAATAATTAGAAGGTTATTAAAGTTTTAGCCCTTCTTTTAGTTGCCGAAAAAACGGTATTAGGTATTAGGTTTTCGGTGATCTCCGAATGCCGAACACCTAATGCCGATTTTTTCGTAATTTATAAAGGAAAGATTACCAAATTAAGCAATCATATTTATAAAATTCGGGATGTCTCCTGTTTAACTTGACCAATATTATTTGAACACTGGAATATGACTCAACAACCGGAGGTTAGTCGGATCCTGAGCATTATATTGATAAAAACCATCTTCGCCGATAAGCAGTAACAAATCATCGCTTCCCGGCAAAGAAATCACATCAAAAGCATGAATATTCTTTATATGGGCCAGTTGATTTTTATTCAAATCAAGCGGTGTTTCAATATCAAAAGTTTTTAAACCGGCGTCACCTTCGCAGATAAACAGCGTATTGTCTTTAATACTCAAACCATGCGGATTATCCATGGCAAAAGATTTTTCCAGATAGATAGCATTAAGATCGGAGATGTTGACAAGATCCAATTGATTTCCATTGTCTGCGCAGAAATTATTGCCTGATCGTAAGGTTACATAAGCATAAGGTGCCTTTACAAAAACAGGATCGCAACCATAAAAATGGCTATACTGCGAGAGGTAAGTCGGATTTGCCGGATCAGCGGCATCCATGACGATCATGCCCGTGGTGGAACCGATAAAAAGCTTGTCGGTATAAGAAAAAATAGTTTCGATTTCCCAGCCTACGCTTACCCGGTTTACTTCACTTGGATTTTCTATTTGATTAATATCAAAAACATGAAGGTCAGAATTGTCAATCGTATAGAGGTAGTCATCATAAATAGTAAATCGGGCTAAGGAGCCACCTTGACCGGAATTTCCACTCTGATCGGCCGCCGTGGACTCAAAACCTCCACTGAACAGGTCATCCGAGAATCTTCTTTCTTCCGTATTACAATCCACAACCTCTGTCACTTCCTCGTACTCGTAATAGACTGCGATACCTTCCGTAGCTATATAAAGTGGCGGGAATACATCTTCCACTCTTTTGAGTATAGCAGGATTAGAAATATCAGAAAGGCTGATAGCCAGTAAATCGGTATAATTATCTGCATAAAGTACTCCTTCCCGGATAGAAATATCTATGTTACCGGGGATTTTTAGGAAACCAAGATTTACCGGATTCTCAGGAAAGGAATTATCAAAAACATGAACACCTTCTCTTTGCTCATTGATAAAAAGGTGATTATTATAATAATAAATCTTGCCAGGTTTTACCAAATCTCTGGGCGCCTCCATCGAAATGCCGGAACGAATCTCGTCATAGGTTTTAAATACCGTAGTGGTTTTGACATAAGTAATCTCTCGCTCACATTTATCTTTTACACAGGAGTTAAAAAACAATGGAGCAGAAAGGATTAACAGGAGAAATAGTTTATTAATTTTCATTGTAAAATATTTTTAATTATCTTAAACAGATTCTAAAATATATAATTCACTTTCGTCTGAAAGCTCAGACTGTTAAAAGGTTTTCTAAAATTATCATCTAAGGTGTACAATGTTCTTTTTTTATTGACAGCTATATCAAGGCCAAAATGTTTGACAAACTGATACGAAATACCTGCGCCATAAATACCTCTCAGAGAGTAACTTTTATTTCCGTTTTTGGGGGGATAATAAAATTCAGTTTTATCTTCAAAAATAGCGAGGCTTGCCATTAATCCAAGATTAAAATAGGATTTGATCCCGGAGTTGCCAAATGGAAGGTAGACCTGGCAGCTTATCGGAAAGTCAATAATTTCAAGTGTACTGGGCACAGGAAGAATAAAAATGTTGGCTAAGAATAAAATCTCAGAAGTTTCAAAATCGAAGGAAGTCTGATCTTGTATCCGGGAATAGAATATTCCTGCCCGATAGCCCAGAAAACGTTTGGATTCGGAATACTCTAGCCCAAAAAAGGAACTTTTGGTATTATTGCTTTTATTGGAATAGTAAGAAGCTTGATTTTGGAAAATCTCATAGGAGGCGGAAAACCCAAGCATAACGGTTTTGTCCTGAGCCTTAGCAATATTTAGCGAAATCAGCAATACGAATAGGGTAAGTATATCTTTTTTCATGGGTTAAAATTTTACACCCAGGTTTACATTCAAATTTGAAATGAGTCTTGTTCTTTCATCGGTGTTGTCATCATTATCATTAATAAAATACATCTTTATATCATAGCCGAGACCAAGGTTGAAAATTTTAAAAAGGGAAACGTCAACACCAAGCGCGGAAGTAAATCCCAGATAATTAGTTTTGACCCATCCTTTGTTTAGATAGGATGGAAAACCACTTGTATCAGGACGTCCTAAAGCCGGACTACTTGTAGCATTTTGAACTGCTCTTTTAGTTGATATTCCAAGCTCTCCCAGGAAGCGGATTTTCTGGGATTTTAAAAAATTATAACGATGGACAAGGTCGATACTCGCATTATATCTTACTACATCATAAAACAAGGTTGATTCTTTGAATTCATGAAAATTTGTTCTTAGGCCAATTGCATTATTAGTTGATATGTTTTTGTAATAGCTTAAGGTTCCTCCATTACCAATGTCTTTGTGGAAAGGTTGATAGGAAAAAATGATTTCATTGTACTGACTAAAGGCAGCAAAGGAAAGCAATAAAAAAACAAGGAGGACTAAGTTTTTCATAACTTAAAATTTCATACTAGTATTAATGCTCAAATTAGTAAGATAATTTACTGCATTATAATGACCTGTATTATTGGTGAAGTATGCTTTTAAAAGATACCCTGCACCAAAGCTTATGTTTTTAGTCACTCGAAAATCAAACCCCAGAGATGATACAAACCCGAAATAATTAGTTTTTTGCCCTTCATACATCGCTAGCATTCGATTAATTTCCTGAGGTGTTGAATTACCACACCAGCCAATATTATGATTCTGAACTGGTTGATATCTTCTCAACGCGGTAACACCAATCTCTGTCATAAATCGAAATCTATTTGCTTTTGAAAGATTCCAACGATTCACCACATCAAAACTGAAATTTTTAGAATAATCGTAATCGTTTTCCCCCAATCTGTTAAAACTAGTTTTAATTCCCAAAGCGTTTTTACCAGACAGGTTTCTATAATAACCCAATGAAGCACCATTCCCGAATGCGTCTATATGTAAGGGTAGGTAGCTAATGACGACTTCATTTTTCTGTGCAAAAACAGTGGTTGTCAAAAATAGGAAAGTAAGGAGTAAAAAGTTTTTCATTGCTTAAAATTTATAACCAAGGTTAATGTTCAAATTCGACCGCTTAGTTCTTTTTTCATAAAACGGTTCATCATTATTTGAGAGGTATATATTATACCCATAGCTCGCTCCAATAATCATTCGTTTAAAAACCTGAAAATCAATACTCACCGCCGAGGCAATACCAAAACGAGTGGTCTTGTACCAATTGTCGTCAGTCTTATAGGCGAGCTCTTCACGGGACGATAGTACGCCACAAAAGTAAAAACAATTTTCAAGGGTTTGATAAAGCTCTTCATAAGTAAAGACCTCTTCATAAGTTCTTAAAATCGAAACGCCTGACTCCACCATCAACCTGAATTTATTTCCTTTTGAAAGATTCCAGCGACTTACTGCATCAATACTCCCCGAGCGAAACCTGGCTGTAGAGTACTCAATTTGGGTCTGATTAAAATTGGTTCTCAATCCCATAGACTGGCGGGGCGCGACAGCTCTATAATAGCTCAAAGCGACCCCTTTTCCATAAGTGTCGTATTGGAATGGCTGGTAGGAAATAATAACTTCATTGTTTTGAGCAAAAGCAGTAATTGTCAAAAACAGGAAAATGAGGAGTAAAATATTTTTCATAGCTTAAAATTTATAGCCGAGATTAATGTACCAAAATGAAAAAGAATTTGCTTCATTGACATTATCAAAATCATGGATAAGATATTTTTTTAAATCATAACCTAATCCCAATTGAAATTTTTTGAAAACCTGAAAGTCAAGGCTTAGGCCAAAGGTAAAACCCAAAGAAGTTTTTTCCATCGTTTTTTCGGAAGATGTATTCGAAATATAAAATTGATCATATACTAAGTTATTTGATCCGGTAGTAATTAAAGAGTCTGAATCACAAGAATAACAATGATATTCGTAATTGACTTGACGCTTAAACGAAACTCCTGACTCTATCATCAACCGACATTTTTCCTGCTTTGTAATATTCCATCGATTTACTAAATCAATACTTGTAGTCGTTCCGCTTTTTTTAAAATAAGAAGTATTATTAGCATCAAATTTTCTTACTTCATTATACCATTGAATATTTGTTTTTACTCCAAGAGCGGAATTGGCCGATACTTTTCTAAAATAACTTAAGGCCAGCCCGTCATCGTAATATTCATCTTGGAAAGGTTGAAGGGAAAAGAATACTTCATTTTGTTGAGCAAAACCAGCAATAGAAATAAGCAAGAAAACAAATAGTAAAATATTTTTCATAAACTGAGATTGATAAAATAGTGATAAAAGGATTGCAGTATAATCCCATTTGGATAACGCTTAGATACACGTAGATGCTGTATGAATGGTTGGGTGGGTTAATTAAGAATTTAAAATTTAAAATTGGGAATTTGCTCGCAGCAC